>CAMDDY010000009.1 GCA_945893125.1 Bordetella parapertussis | reverse complement strand
CCGCGCAGGCGGGAACCCATAAGCCCGTCTCAAATGGCAATGTGTTGTGGGTTCCCGCCTGCGCGGGAACGACGCGGGAAATTTTTTCTGTTTCGCATGGCATCTCCGGTAATCACACTCCCGCTGCTTTTCGCTGGTTTACTCGCACCTGTCGCGGCGCTGGCGCAGCCCGCCTACCCCGTCCGCCCGATCCGCATGATCATTCCGTTCGCGGCGGGCGGCTCCATCGACACCGTGGGCCGCGTGGTAGCGCAACCGTGGGGCGCGGCGCTCGGCCAGCAGATCGTGATCGACAATCGCGGCGGCGTGGGCGGCGCGCTGGGTACCGAAATCGTGGCGCGCGCCACGCCGGATGGTTACACGCTGCTCTATACCAACGCGGGCTCGCTGGCGATCGCGCCGCACCTGACACCGCGCCCCAACTACGATGTGTTCCGCGATTTTGCGCCGGTGACGCAGGTGACCGCAGCGCCGTTTATTCTGTTTTCGTCGGCCACCGTGCCGGCAAACACCATCGCCGAACTGATTGCGTACGCCAGGGCGCGGCCCGGCCAATTGAATTACGCCTCCAGCGGCATGGGCAGCGGCCTGCATTTGATGGCGGAGCTTTTCAAGAGCGTGACCGCTACCGATTTTGTGCATGTGCCGTTCAAGGGCTTGGGCGTGGCCGGGCCTGAAATCATTTCCGGCCGCGTGCATATGCTGGTCAACACCTACGCCGGTTCGGTGGGCCTGCATAAGGCCGGGCGCATCAAGCCGCTGCTGAGTAGCGGTGTGACGCGTTCGCCGCAATTGCCCGAGGTGCCCACCTGCACGGAAGCAGGCCTGCCGGGTTTTTGCAGCACGTCGTGGCATGCCGTGGTGGCGCCGGCGGGCACGCCGGCTGCCGCCATCCGCCGGCTGCACCAAACACTCGCCGCCACCTTTACCAACGCAGAACTCAGGGCGCAATTGCAATCACGCGAAGACTCCGAAGCCGTGGGCAAGTCGCCGCAGGAAACCGCCGTGTTTCTGAAAAACGAATACGCGAAATGGGGCAGGGTGATTCAGGCCGCGGGCATCAAGTAGCCCGGTCGTGCGCCGTCAAAGCCATACAGCGCGCAATGCTTTTGCGCGTTCCACGCCGGCAGCTAGTCGTCATCCTTGGCGAATTGCATCACCAGCGCTTCAAGCCCGACGTGGCCTGCCTTGATTTCATAGGCGTCTTCCGTGGGTTCAACATACACCATCGATCCGGCAGGCAAGCTCTGGCCGTTGCTGGCCAGACTGCCGTTGGCGACAAAAATGTAATAGCCGCCGCCGGTCTTCGGGTCCGGCCCCATCGCCGACATGCCGGCGCCGAGCCGCAGCAATTGCGCGGACAACTCGTCGGTGATTATTTTTTCCGGCTCGAACACCGGTTCCCACGAGACGTCCTTGCGGAACTGCAACACCGGCCGCGTGGACAATGCAATGTGCGGCGATATCCAGTTGCGCCGCTTGCTGGGTTTTAACTTTTCCTTGTAGCCCGGTTTGCTGAGATACACCGGCGCGGAATCGCCGATGCGGTTGCGCAGCGCGATAAACGTCAACCCGTGCGGCCCGGCGACGAGTGGGCCGTAGGCGCTGTGATGATCCTTGTATTGCAGCATCAGCGGGCGCACGTCGGTTTTACCCATCACCCCCGCGCCCGCCGGGAAAATCTGGAACTGCGTGACGCCGTGAAAGTGCGGCAGTATCGTTTCGTTCGCGGCCATCTGCGTCATCAGTGCTTGTGGTCCGGAAGATATTTCCGCCGTGCTGTAGCGCGGCCCGAAGTACGACGAGCCCCAGTGTTCGACGCCCGTGCCGGGGGAGTTAACCGCCTGCAGGTTTTCGATGACTTCGGCGCCGTCTTTGGTGTGAATCATGGTTGCGTGCTCTTGGAGTTAATACGGAAGTGGCGTTCACATATCGTAACGGCGTTGCTGCTGAAAACCAATGTATCGGGCTTCGGCGCGATGGTCAATCGACTGGTTTCAGGCAACGTGTAGAATCGTTATTACCTGCCAGTTCACAGGACCGCATGATGAAAACCCGTGTTGATTTTCCGCACCGCTGGACCGAAACCGAAGACTGCTGGATACCCATGCCCGACGGCGTCAAGCTGGCGGCAAAGTTGTGGCTGCCGGATATCGCGCTTGCCAAGCGCGTGCCGTGCATCATCGAGGTGTTGCCGTATCGCAAGCGGGACATCTATGCGCCGCGCGACGCGATGCATCACCGGTATTTCGCGGGCCATGGTTACGCCTGCATGCGCGTGGACATTCGCGGCTCGGGCGATTCCGATGGGTATCAGGGCGTGTTCGCCATGCAGCAGGAGCAGGACGATACGCTGGATGTGCTGAAGTGGATTGCCGCGCAGCCGTGGAGCGACGGGCAGGTCGGCATGTTCGGTATTTCGTGGGGCGGTTTTCAGGCGATACAGACGGCGTATCGCCAGCCGAAAGAACTCAAGGCCATCGTGCCTTGTTCGTTTGCGCCGGATCGTTACACCTACAGCCAGGTGTTTCGCGGCGGCAGCGTGCTGCTGCGTTCAATCCGCTGGTCCACCCAGATGTTCGGCTACAAGTCGCGGCCGCCCGATCCGCAACTGGTCGGCGATAAATGGCGCGCGTTGTGGCTCACGCGGCTGGAACACAACGTGCCGCAGATCATCTCGGCGTTGCAGCACCAGAATTACAGCGATTACTGGAAAAGTCGCGCCATCGATTTCGAGCGCATTCAGTGCCCGTTTTACGCGGTGAGCGGCTGGGCGGATTCGTCATACGTCGGCGCGGTGGGCGAGGCGCTGAGGCGATTGAATGTGCCGCGCAAGGCGCTGATCGGCGCGTGGGGACATCGCTTTCCACATCTCGCGGCGCCAGGTCCGTCGGTCGGTTTTTTGCAGGAAACGCTGCGCTGGTTCGACCACTGGATGCGCGGCAAGAAAACCGGCATCACGGATGAGCCGATGTTGACGACGTGGATGCCGCAAGCGGTGCCGGCGAAAAACTATTACGCCGAATCACCGGGCCGCTGGGTGGCGGAGCCGGTGTGGCCGTCGCCCCGCATCAAGCCCCGGCGCTACGCGCTGAACGACGGCGGGCGGCTGGCGGAGCGCGCGGGGAAAACCACGAAGCTCGTCGCGCAGTCGCCGCAAACACTGGGGCTGGATTGTGGCGAATTGATGCCGTGGTTTCAGCATGGCGCCAGTCCGGAACTGCCGGGTGACCAGCGCGCCGACGACGGCAAATCGCTGTGCTTCGACAGCGCCGTGCTGACCAAAACCACGGAGATACTCGGCACGTCAGTTGCCACACTTACGCTGTCGGTGGACAAGCCCATTGCGTTTATCTGCGTGCGCCTGTGCGACATCGCGCCCAGCGGTTCCTCCACGCGGGTGAGTTACGGCGTGCTCAATCTTACGCATATCAACGGCGCGAGCAAGCCGTTGAAGCTGGTGCCGGGCCGAAAATACACCGTGCGCGTGCCGCTGTCCGACACGGCGTATTCGTTCCTCAAGGGTCATCGCCTGCGCGTGGCGGTATCGACAACCTACTGGCCGCTGATCTGGCCTTCGCCGGAGCCGGTGACGCTCACGCTCTACACCGGCAAGAGCACGCTTGAACTGCCGGTGCGTCCGCCGCGCAAGGACGACGCGAACATCAAATTCAAACCTGCCGAAGCCGCCGCGCCGTTCAAGCGCACCGTGCTTGCGGCGGGCGGGCGCAATCGTGTGGTGCATACCGACATGGGCAAGAATGAAACCGTGGTCGAAGTCACCGACGCCAGCGGCCGCGGACGTTACGACGATATCGACCTGATCGCGGAAGCGCGTTCGACCGAGCGTTATCGCATTGTTGAGAATGATCCACTGTCGTGCGAAGCCGAAGTTACCTGGACCTGGCTGTTCGAACGCGACGGCTGGAACATTCGCACGGAAATGCGCACGAAAGTGGTCTGCGACAAACGCGACTTCATCGTAAGCGCGCGGCTCGAAGCCTATGAGAACGAGCGGCGCGTATTCGAGCGCGATTTCGCGGAGCGCATACGGCGCAACGGTAATTAGCGATGGTAAAATGCCAATAAAAACAGATGGTTACATAAATTCGTTTGTTGCGAGCATCATGCGCACGGTGGTGGTGGCCGCTGCATTGTTCGCATACGCCGTGCCGGTAGCGGCGCAAAACTATCCGCGACGAACCGTCATCATCGTGGTGCCGTTTCCGCCGGGCGCGGCTACCGACTCGTTCGCGCGCGCCGCAGGCAAGCGCATGGGCGAGTTGCTGGGACAACAATTTGTCATTGACAATCGCGCGGGCGCTTCCGGCCGCATCGGCACCGATCAGGTGGCGCGCGCCGTGCCCGATGGTCATACGCTGTTGTGGGGCAGCTCTGGGCCGCTGGTGATCAGCCCGGTATGGGGAGAAAAGGGCGACAAGGTGCCGTATGACCCGTTGCGCGATTTTGCGCCGGTCAGTCTGTTCGCAAAAATCCCGTACGTGCTGGTGGTGCATCCGTCGGTGCCGGCAAAGACCTTGAGGCAGTTAATCGCCCTCGTGCGCGCGCAGCCAGGCAAACACACGTATGCATCGTCCGGCATCGGCGGCACGTCGCATCTGGCTGCGGAGTTGTTCAAGTCAATGGCGAAACTCGACGTGCTGCACATCCCTTACAAGGGCACGTCGCTGTTTGCCACCGAACTGATTGCGGGGCAGGTTGACATGGCGTTCGCGGGCCCGACGACGGTGTTGCCGCACGTGCAGCCGGGACGCATGCGCGCGCTCGGCATCACCAGCACCGTGCGTTCCGAATTGTTTTCCGGTGTGCCGACCATGACGGAAGCCGGATTACCGGGCTACGAATTCACGCAATGGTATGCGCTGCTCGCGCCGGCGAAAACGCCGCGCGATATCGTGATGGCCCTGAACGCGACACTGCTTAAATCCATGGACGACGCCGAAGTCAGAAAGCGCGTCGGCGTCGAAGGCGGCGCGTTGTCACCGGGCACGCCCGAGCAACTCACTGCCTTTCTGCGCGCCGAACTCGACAGCAATGCCAGAATGATTCGAGCCGCCGGGTTGAAGCGCGAATAGCGTGGGTAGCGCGCGGGCGTTGCTGCGCGCGCTACCGCCCCTTGAACACCGGCTTGCGCTTCTCCTTGAAGGCGGCGACGGCTTCGGCGTGATCTTCGGTCTGCGAGCAGCGCGCCTGGTTGTAGGCTTCCTGATCGAGCGTCACCGCGAAGCTCTCGGTCTCGGCGGCGAACAAGTTACGCTTCACCGCCGCCACCGCCACCGGCGGCATGTCGGCGATGCGGTGTGCGACTTCCATGGTGGCGGCGCGCAAATCAGCGTCTTCCGCCACGCGGTTGACGATGCCGAGCTTTAACGCTTCATCCGCGCTCACCATGTCGGGCATCAGGAAAAGTTCGCGTGCCTTGGCGGTGCCCACCAGGCGCGTGAGTGTCCAGGTGCCGCCCCAGTCGCCTGATAGGCCGATCTTCAGAAATGCGGTGGTGAAGCGCGCCGATTTTCCGGCGATGCGCAGGTCGCACGCCATCGACAGGCTCATGCCCGCGCCGGCGGCAACACCATTGACCATACCGATGATGACCTTGGGGTGCTTGCGGATCGCCATCGGAATCCTGGCGGAGAACAACAGGCCGCGCGCCCGCGCTTCATAGCCCTGCGCGGCACGGTCGCCCATGCCCTTCACGTCACCGCCCGAACTGAACGCGCGCCCGGCGCCGGTGATGACGATGCAGCGCACAGTGCTGTCGTCGGCGTAACGCTCCATGGCGGACAGCAGGCCGTTGCGTATGTCCATGGACAAGGCGTTCAGTGCTTCGGGACGATTCAGGGTGAGGACGGCTACACCGTCTTCGATGGATTCCAGCAGGTCAGCCATGGCTTGCTCCGTTCGATGAATAGGGAAATTTCAAGAGATTTTTTGCAGAGGCAGGCAATGTAGCCGCACGCATGCGCGCCGTCAAACCGGCCATCCGGACGCACGCGCCTGTTCCTCGATTTCGGGCAGGCCCAGCTTGATCAATCCTTCGATGAATTTTTGTATTTCCGCATCCGGCGGCATGCGGTAGGGTTCGCGCACGCCGCCTTCGCCGCCGGGCAGCTTGAACGCTTTCATCGCCATCTTGACCCAGCGCGTCGGGCCGGGATTCCAGCGCGAGGTGTAGTCGAGATAACGTTTGATATCCGCATAGACAAATCCCAGCTCGTCGAACTTCTTTTGTTCATACAAATCCAGATAGCGCCGGTAGGTTTTGGGAATGATGTTGGCCTCGGTGGCAAGCAGGCCGGTGGCGCCGAATCCGAGTGTGTGCATCGACGCCGTGATCGGCACGTAGTAGGCAACGTCCCGGTTGATCAGCGCCTTGAGTTGCAGAAAGTAGAGATCGGTAACGCCGGTCAGGTTTACCGCGACAACCTGATGATAACGGTGGCACAGGTCGGCAATGATTTCGGGCTTTACCGCATAGCCGACCAGCGGCTGTGCCGCGAGCGCCACCGGATGCTTGATCGCGGATAACACGTCGTTGTAGTACGCAACGAGTTCCATGTCGGTGGGCCGCATCGAATGCAGGCCGGCCAGCGCGTAGATGTTCACTACCTCTACACCACAATCGACGGCAAGCTGGTTATGCTCGCGCGTGGCACGCGCGGTGTATTGCTCGGGCGGGTTGGCGTATACGGGCACCTTGCCCTTGCAGACTTCAACGCCGATCTGGTACACGCGGCGCAACTCATCGATGGAGAGCGTATGACCTTCGCCGGTGCCGCCGCTGCCCAGATAAACGCCCAGCTTCGCGTCGATAAAACGTTGCAGAAACTGTCGCAAGGCGTCTTCGTCCAGTGCGCCGGTTTTTGAAAAGGTGGTGGCGGTGCGGCAGAGTAGCGGGATGGTCATTTTTTTCTCTGGAAATTTTTGATGATTCGGTTGAGCGTGCAAATCTAATCCACCGGCGGAATATTCGCGCGTTTCACAAGGTCTTTCCACGTCTGGATTTCGCTGCGATACCAGCGGGTTAAATCTTCCACGCTCGCGGGTGCGGGGTTGCCGCCCAATTTTTGAATCTGTGTGCTCACGTCCGGCAGGACAACAATCTGATTGATCGCGGTGTTGAGTTTTTGCACGATGGCCATGGGGGTTCGTGCCGTTGTATAGAGCGCCGCCGTGGTGCCGGCCTTGTAATAACCCATGCCGGCTTCGGTGGTGGTGGGAACGTCAGGCAGGGAGGGCAGCCGCTTGTCGCCGGCCACCGCGAGTATCCGCACACGGCCCGTCGGAATGAACGCGGAGAAACCGGAGATGTCCGCGATCGCACAATCGGCTTCGCCGGTGGAGACCGCAAGTGCCGCGGGGCCGGTGCCGTTGTACGGAATCACTTCCATCGCGGTGTGGGTCTTGATTTTAAACAGTTCTATCGACAGGCGCGTGCCGATGCCGCCTGCGGCCGCGCTGAGTTTGCCGGGATTTTTTCGCGCCAGATTCACCAGATCCATCGCGGTTTTAACGGGCAACTGTCTATGCACGGTGATCGCGTAGGGAAAATCCGCGATGGCGGCGACAGGTTGTATATCGTTGAGCGGGTCGAAACGCATGTTGCGGAATAACGCCGGATTTTGTGTGGATGCGGTCGCGCTGTAGATAATGGTGTAACCGTCCGGCGCGGCCTTGGCGACTATTTCGATGCCGACGTTGCCCGCGGCGCCGGGGCGATTTTCAACGATCACCGATTGCCCCACGCTTTTGCCCAGATGCGGCGAAATCAGTCGCGCCATCAGATCGTTGGTGCCGCCGGGCGCGAACGGCACGATGGCGCGTATCACGCGTTCCGGGTATTCGCAGTAGGCGGGTTGCGCGGCAAAGGCCAGCAGCGCAATGCCCAAAACGACTGCAAGCGGGCGACACAGGGAAGAAATGCCCTTCCCCCGAGGGCATGCGCATCCACGCACCTCCGCATCACGGCTCCTTCCCCCCTCGATGTGCAAGGGCACACTTGTAGCGAAGCAGAAGGTTGGGATGGGGGGGTAACCGTGATGGCTACTGTAATTCAGCATTTTCACCCCCATCCCCGCCTTCCCCTTTCAAGGGGGAAGGAGTTTCTTCGACCCGCCTTTTCCTTGGGAGCAGAATAGTTACGTTCTGTTTATGTAAAATCATAGTCAGACCACACCCGCCTGCTTCATGCGCTGTACGTCAGCAGGCGCAACGCCGCAAAGCTCGCCGAGCACACCTTCGGTATGCTCGCCAAGCATCGGCGGGCGGGTGATGCTGACGGGCGAATCCGATAACTTCAGCGGACAGCCTACTGTCTTGAATTTGCCGCGCGGCGGGTAATCCATTTCGACGATCATATCGCGCGCCTTCAGATGCGGATCGGCCAGCACCTCGCCGGTGTCCTGACACGCGCCCGCGGGCACGCCCGTATCGCCCATCAGTTTCATCACTTCATATTTGGTGCGGGTGGAGGTCCACTCCGTCATGATCGCGTCGAATGCGGCGCGGTTGGTCCAGCGGTCGTTCGCGGTTTTGAACAGCGGATTATTTTCGAGTTCGGGCCGTTCCAGCACCTTGCACACCGCGCTCCACATCTGCGGTGGGGCATAGATATACGCCCAGTCGTTGGGGCCGCCGGGCGCGCACTTGTAGGCGGTGCCCGGCACGGTTTTGCCGAGCTGATTGCCGCTGCGCTGGGGAACGCCGCTCCTTTGGTGTTCGCGCAGGCTGATGCGAATCAGGTTCAGCACGGACTCCTGCATCGACACTTCAACATGTTGTCCGCGTCCGGTGGCATGACGCTGGTTGACCGCGGCGAGTATGGCGATGGCCATATGCATGCCAGTGGCGCTGTCGCCGATGGAGGGCCAGTTAAAAGTGGGCGGCCCGTCCGCGAAGCCGGTGATACACATCGCGCCGCCCATCGCCTGCGCGATGGGTTCGAAGCTTTTCATGTGCGCGTGCGGGCCGTAGGTGCCGAAGCCCTTGATGGTGGCGTAGATCAGGCGCGGATTGATTTTCTGCAACTCGGTCCAGCCGAGGCCCATGCGGTCGAGCGCGCCGGGACCGAAGTTTTCGATCAGCACATCGGATTGCGCGATGATTTTTTTGAAATGTGCCTTGGCTTCGTCGGTTTTGAGATTCAGCGTGAGGCTGCGCTTGTTGGCATTAAATTGCAGGAAGAACAGCTCGTCGTTGTTTTGCGCGCGCGCGATGTCGCCGCCTTTGGGTTCTTCAAGTTTGATCACGTCCGCGCCGAGAAATCCCATCAACTGTGCGCAGGCGGGGCCCGCCTGATTGTGCGTCATGTCGATAACTCGCAGACCAGCGAGGGCTTGGCTCATGGGAGTCTCCTAGTTGATTGTGCTAACTGGTGGGGCTAGTCGGATGGTGGACGGCATCCATTGTACTGTTTCGCGTAAAGCTCGCAGCAATGCAATAATCGGCGCTACCCATGTTTATCCCATCTCATCGAATGCCGTCGGCAATGCGGACTCACCGTGAACCCCATGGACGCTAAGGGGGCCACGCCAGCCGCCGTGCGGATTCCAGCGCTGGCGCCCTTCGGCGTGCGCAGCTTCCGTTTTCAGTGGAGCGCCGACATGCTGACCTCGTGGGCGCTGGAGATGGAGACCATTCTGTTGGCGTGGTACATCCTCGTCGAAACCAAGTCTGTGGTGATGCTGACGATGTTCGGCGCGTTGCAGTACCTGGGCACGCTGATGGCGCCGGTGCTGGGGGTGACGGCGCAGCGCGTCGGCGTGAAAAAAACCTATTGCGCGTTGCGTCTGGCTTACACCCTTCTCGCGCTCGTTACCATGACGCTGGCGCTCACGGGCCTGCTGATGCCCTGGCATGTGTTTGTGATCGGCGCTTGTATTAGTGTGGTGCGGCCCGCCGATCTGGTGCTGCGTTATACGCTGTTGGGTGAATCCATGCCCTCCAACAACATTATCGGCGCGACCAGCGTGTCGCGCACCACGCAGGATTCCGCGCGCGTGTTTGGCGCGCTGACGGGTGCGGCGCTGGCGGCGTGGCTGGGTATGGCGAACGCGTATATCGCCATCGCGTGTTTTTATGGCTGCGCGTTGCTGCTCAGTTTGCAAGTGGCGGGCAAACCCGGTTCGCGCGAAAGCCGCGCGGCGTCAACGCTGGGGGACTTGAGCAATGGCCTGGTCTACGTGTGGCAGACGCCGCACTTGCGTGCGGCGATGACGGTCGCGTTTCTGGTGAACCTGTGCGCGTTTCCGCTCACCAACAGCCTGTTGCCGGCGGTGGCCAAGGACGTGTATCACACCGACCAGCGCGGGTTGAGTTACCTGGCCGCGAGTTTTGCGTTTGGCGCGCTGATGGGTTCGATCATTCTCACGCGCATCGGCTACCGGCTGCCGTCGGCGCGCACCATGATTATTTTTTGCGGCGTGTGGTATGTGATGACGCTGCTGTTCGCGCAAATGCCGGGCTTCAGCGGCGGCATACCGATGATCATGCTGGCGGGCTGCGCGCAAAGCATGAGCATGGTGCCGCTCTCGGCGATGCTGTTGCGCACCACGAAAGAGGGTTTTCGCGGGCACGTGATGGGCACGCGCACGCTGATGATTTACGGCGTGCCCATCGGCTTGCTGGTGGCGGGGCCGCTGATCGCGGAGCATGGTTACCGGTTTACCGCCACGCTGTATTGTGTGTTCGGGCTGGCCTGCACGGCACTGATCGCGTGGCATTGGCGCGAGCACATCTGGCGTGTGGATGCGCCCGGCAATAGACGATGAGGGCGGGTATGATGACGTGTCTATCTTTAAGGAGAGCACCATGAGTTTTGTCGAAGTCGAACGTAACGATGGCATCATGGTGGTGAGCTTGAACCGCCCCGAGCGCATGAATTCACTCGGTACGGAGATGCGCAATCTGCTCGCCGATGCGTGGTGCGAGTTTCGCGACAGCAAGGATTTGGAAGTCGCGATATTCACCGGCACCGGCCGCGCGTTCTGCGCCGGCGAGGACATGAAGGAGTCGGTGGAAAAAGGCCGCGTGGGTTCGTCGGCCGAATCCGCGGCGCGTGAAAACCCTTATAACGACGGCACGCTCGACAAACCCGTGATCGTGGCGATCAACGGCTTTGCCATGGGCGGCGGCTTCATGCTCACCGAGCGCGCGGATCTACGCGTGTCGGTGCGCGGCGCGACCTTTGAATCGTCCGAGGCCAAGCGCTGGCTGCTGGGCGGCCACAGTCACGGCGTGGTGAACAACCTGCCGCACGTGGTGGCCACTGAAATCGCCTTCGCGTTTCGCTTTACCGCCGAGCGCATGTATGAGCTGGGGTATTTGAATCGCCTCGCCGATGCCGATCAACTGATGCCCGTCGCGCGCGAAATGGCGGAGCATCTATTGAGTTTGCCGCCGGCCTCGCGTGTGAACACGCTGCACATGACACGCGCCATGCGCGGGCGTGTGTCCGACGAACTTGAAGCCTACGCCAAGCTGCTGCATCAACACGGCGCGCTGTCGGATCGCGTTGAGTCGCGCAAGGCGTTTGCGGAAAAGCGCAAACCGAACTGGAAGGGTTGGGATAACCCGGGGGATCGGGCGCGCACGCCGAAGTTTCGGGCGGCCGGGAAGTGATTAATAAGTATTTTTTTTTAAACGATATTTAAAGAAACGACTATGTACACCACGATACTATGGGAAGTCCGCGAACACACCGGCATCCTCACCCTTAACCGGCCCGACCGCCTCAACGCGCTCGACACCGTGATGCGCGAGGAAATCGCGGATGCGGTTCACAAAGCCGAGTACGACCCGGAGGTGTGGACACTCGTCGTCACCGGCACCGGGCGCGGTTTTTGTTCGGGCGCGGATTTAAAAGCGCGCGCGCAAGCCGAGAGTACCGGCGGCGGCAACAGCATCACCACGCAGCCGATGTTCGACGTGCAGTATTACTACCCGATTGCGTTCGGCGAGTTGTCCAAACCGGTGATCGCGGCGGTGAACGGCGTCACGCGCGGCGCGGGCAACAACATGGCGTTCGCGGCGGATTTTCGCATCGCCAGCGAGCAGGCCAACTTCGGCTGCAACTTTGTCGAGCGCGGCTTGATGGCAGAGGCCTCCGCATACTATCTGCCGCGGCTGGTGGGCATGGCCATCGCCACCGAGATTTGCCTGCTGGGCGAGCCGTTCGATGCGGCTCAGGCCAAAGCGTGGGGCATCGTCAATAAAGTGGTGCCGCACGACAAACTGATGGACGAAGCGATGGCGCTGGCGCGCAAGATCAACAGCAAGGCGCCGATAGCCGTGCGCATGACCAAGCAGGCGCTGCATCGCGCGCACGATCAGAGCGCGGAGCAGTTTCTCGATATGCAGAACACCATGAACACCAAGCTGCGCCATACCGCCGACGCGAAAGAAGCGCTGGCGGCGTTTATCGAAAAGCGGCCGGCGAAGTTTCAGAATAAGTAAACGCCATTTCCGTGCGAACGACGCACGAAGTATTCACGGTTTCATCGGAGTTTCGTTTGGCGCAACATCAACCCCGTCATTCCCGCCTGCGCGGGAATGACGAGGATCGTTTTTCGCCTTGCGTGAATGGCATTGAATTCTTGTCGATAGCCACGGAATAGACAGTCGAATCGTTTGTTAAAGCGTGTTCCCACCAGCTAACTCCTACATCGGCCGCGCGGTAAAACGCCTCGAAGACGCGCGCATGCTGCGCGGGCTGGGGCGCTATGTCGATGATGAGCAGCCGAGCGGTTTGCTGCACGCCGCATTTTTTCGCAGCCCGCTCGCGCATGCGCGCCTACGTACGCTGGATGTTTCAAAAGCGCTGGCCCTGCCCGGTGTTCACGCCGTGTTCAGCGCAGCCGATTTGCCTGCGCCCATGCCAAAAATTCCGCTGCGCATGGAGCCGCGCCCGGAACTGGCGCACTTTGAACAACCGGTGATTGCGCACGGCAAGGTGCGTTACGTGGGCGAGCCTATCGCCGTGGTGGTGGCCGACAGCGCGGCGCAGGCCGAAGACGCCGTGGCGGCCATCGAAGTCGATCTCGAATCGTTGCCCGCAGTGACCGGCGGCACGGAGCCAGCGCCGGAAAACGTCTGGCTATTTGAAGAACACCCTACGCATCACGCGATGACCATCACTGCGGCGCGCGGCAACGCCGATGCCGCGTTTCGCGCAGCGCCGTACATGCGCCGCGAACGCTTTCAGGTGCAGCGACACGGGGCAGTGCCGATGGAAACGCGCGGCGTGCTCGCCGATTGGGATGCCGTGCGCGGCAGGCTTAACGTGTGGGGCAGCATGAAAGTGCCGTTCGCGATACGCGCGCTGCTGGCGAAGCTGATGCAGTTGCCGGAAGACGCCATCACCGTCAACGAAAGCGATACCGGCGGCGGCTTTGGCATGCGCGGCGAGTTCTATCCCGAGGATTTCTGGATTCCGTATGCCGCGCACAGACTTGCCAGGCCGGTGAAATGGATCGAGGGGCGAAGCGAACACTTCACCGCGTCCAGTCATGCACGCGAAGTGGCCTGTGAACTGGAAATCGCCTGCAGCCGCGACGGCACGGTGCTTGCGCTGCGCGGGTGTGCGTGGCCGGACATGGGCGCGTACATGCGGCCCAACGCAGTAACCGCGCCGCGCAATCTTGCGCAAATGATCGCCGGGCCGTATCACGTGCCGCACGTGCAGATGGCGGTGGACATGCTGCTCAGCAGCAAGACGCCCGCCGCCAGTTATCGCGGGCCGGGGCGCTTTGAAGCGGATTTTTTTCGCGAGCGGTTGTTTGATATTGCCGCGAAAGAGTTAGGCATTGACCGCGTGGCCTTTCGGAGGCGCAATCTGGTGCAGCAGGGCGACATGCCGTATGCGTTGGCCACCGTGCAACCGTATGGCAGCGGTGGTGAATTCGATAGCGGCGATTACAGCGAAACGTTCGACCGCTGTTTGGATGAAATCGGCTGGGCGCAAAAATCGGCGATGCAAGGCCGCCTGATTGATGGCCGCTATCACGGCCTGGGCCTCGGTTGTTATGTCGAGGGCGGCGCCAGTGGCCCCAAAGAAAACGCGCGACTCACACTCGCGCCCGACGGCACGGTGTCGGTCTATACAGGGTCGTCGGCGATAGGGCAGGGCCTCGAAACCATATTTGCGCAGATCGCCGCCGATGCGCTGGGCGCGGACATGGCGCGCATACGCGGCGTGTTTCATGGCTCAACCGACTACGTCGGCGAAGGCTACGGCTCATACGCGTCGCGCGCCACGGTGATGGGCGGCTCGGCGTTGCTCGACGCGGCGGCCAATCTGAAAACGGCGATACGCCACGCGGCCGCGGCGCAGTTCGGTTGCGCGCCGGATGAGGTGACGATCACGCCTGGCCTGCGGCAAGTCGTCGCCAACGGCAAATCACGCCACGTGGCGGAGTTGTCAGCAGACGGCTTCGAGGCGGCAGGGACTTTCGTCAACAGCAAACGCACCTACAGCTACGGCACGCACGCAGCCCACGTGGCCGTCGATCCGCACACCGGGCAAGTGCAGGTGCTCGATTATGTGGCGGTCGAAGACGTGGGCCGCATCATCAACCCGGAAACGCTGCATGGGCAAACCGTCGGCGCCATCGTGCAAGGGCTCGGCGGCGCGTTGCTGGAACAAATTACCTACGACGCAGAAGGCCAGTTGCTCACGGGAACGTTCGCCGATTACGCGTTGCCCGCGGCCGGTGAATTTGCCTGCATCCGCGTGATTGCGCTGGAAAATCATCCATCGCCGGTGAATCCGCTGGGCGCCAAGGGCGCGGGCGAAGGCGGCATTATTCCGGTGGGTGGGGTGATTGCCAACGCGGTGGCCGCGGCGTTGGCTTCATTCAATGTGTCGCCGTGTGCTCTGCCGTTGTCGCCGCATCGGGTTTGGCGGATGGTTGAGGCAGCCGGCACCATAGTGCCGGGTATCATGAGAATACCAAGGGGGTGAAGTCCGCCTTACTGCGGTTTAATCCCCGCCGATTGCGCGACCTTGCCCCAGCGCGCGATTTCGCTTTTGATAAAGTTTCCATAGGCATCGGGTGTGGCCATGGTCATCGGCTCCAGGCCCAGCGCGTCAAAACGTTCTTTGACATCAGGCTGTGATGGCATTTTGACCAGCGTGCCATGTATTTTTTCGATGATGGGGCGCGGGACGCGCGCCGGCGCGACCACGCCAAACCAATTCACCACAATCAGATCGCGCAGACCCTGCTCGGCGGCTGACGGCACATCGGGCAGTATCGGGTTGCGTTTTTCGCTGGTAACGGCGATGCCGCGCAGGCGGCCTTGCTTGACTTGCGGCGACAATGCCGGGAACGCTTCAACCATGCCTTGCACGTGGCCCGCCAGCGTGTCGGTGAGCGCGGGGGTGGCGCCCTTGTACGGCACGGTTTGCAATTGTGCGCCGGTGGCGCTGCGGAACAATTCGATAATCATATGCGTCATGCCGCCGGTGCCGGAGGTGGCGAAATCGAGTTTTCCGGGCTGCGCTTTGGCGAGGGCGATCAATTCCTTAATCGAGCGCGCAGGCAGTGACGGATGCACCGCCATCAGCATGGGCGTCATCGCCAGGGTGGTGAGCGGCGTGAAGTCGGTGAGGCTGTCGTACGGCATTTTGGCGTAGGTGAAGCGGCTGAAGACCAACGGGCTCAGGCTTGCCACGCCCAGCGTATGGCCGTCGGGCGCCGCGCGCGCAACCATCTCGATGCCGATGACGCCACTGGCGCCGGGCCGGTTATCGACGATGGCCTGCTGCCCCCAGGCTTCGGAAAGTTTTTGCGACACCACGCGCGCCATGATGTCGTTGACCCCGCCGGGCGGGTAACCCACCACGATGCGCAGCGGTTTGGAGGGGAAATCCTGTGCATGGCAAACGGCGGGTGCTGCTGCCAGCAATAGCGGGCAGAGCAAAACTTTCAAGGAAAATCTACGTAGCGCGGGCTGTGGTTTTTTCATGGGTTTATCCTGCTGCGCAAATGTTACTTATTCGACCTTCGCACCAGAGGCTTTCACAGCCTTGCCCATTTTTTGAATCTCGGATTGCACATACGCGCGCAGGCCTTCGGGCGAGGTGGTTTCGACGTTCACGCCGGCAGCAGTCAGGCGCTCACGCGCGTCCATGCTGTTCAGTATGGCGACGATTTCTGTGTTGAGCCGCGCGACGATTTGTTTTGGGATGCCCGCCGGGCCGACGACGCAGAACCACGAACTGGCGTCGAAGCCGGGCAGGCCGGATTCCGCCATCGTGGGCACATCCGGCAGCGCCGCCGAGCGTTTGCGGGTCGATACCGCGAACGCGCGCAGGCGGTTGGCTTTAACCATCGCTGCCAGCGTGGGCACCGTGCCGATGTAGAGCTGAATCTGATTCGCCAGCAGCGAGGCCATCGCCGGCGCGCCGCCCTGAAACGGTACGTGCGCCATGTCGATGCCGGCTTCGGTTTTCAACATTTCACCGACGATGTGATTGGAACTGCCCACGCCCGCCGAGCCGTAGTTGATGGCCCCCGGCTTGGCTTTTGCCAGTGCGATGAACTCCTTGAGGTTTTTCGCGGCGAAGGCGGGCTGCACACTCAGCGCCAGCGGCACCGTGCCGGTGAGCGTGATGTGGGTGAAATCCTTCAGCGGATCGTAATTTATTTTCCCGACGCGCAGCGTGACGTTAATTGCCATCAGGCTCACCGAAGCGAGCAGCAGCGTGTAGCCGTCGGGCGCGGCCTGCGCGGTGATTTCGGCGCTGACGGTGCCCGCCGCGCCCGCGCGATTGTCGGCGATCACCGGCTGGCCGAGGCGCTCACTCAACTTTTGCGCGATCAGGCGCGCGATGAGATCGGCGGTGCCGCCGGCGGGGGATTGGATGAGTAGGCGGATGGGTTTGGTGGGGTAGGTTTGGGCGTGTGCCGGCAAAGGGGTGAACGTGAGTGCGATGGCCGTGATAGCGGAACACACGCCGAAAAGCAACCGTGCCGTATCCATGCGGTGGCTCAAGTGACGCTGTGTTATGGGTTCCCGCCTGCGCGGGAACGACAGTAAGTTAGTTGTGGTCATTTCAACTTACACGCACCTTTCGTTGATTCATCGCCCCGCAAACACCGGTTTGCGTTTCTCCATAAACGCCGTGCGACCCTCGGCGTAATCCTTGCTGGCAAAACACTCATCCACTACGCGATCACACAACGCAATATCGCGCTGATGATCGTCCTTGGCGATTTCGCCGAGACACACTTTGACGGCTTTTAACGTCAGCGGCGCATTGCCGCCGATGGTCTTGACGTAGTTGGCGACGTATTCTTCGAGCTTATCCACCGGCAGCACGCGGTTGACGAGGCCCATGTCTTTCGCCTCCTGCGCGTCGAACTGGCGCGCGGTGTAAAAAATTTCCGCGGTGTTGGCCGGGCCGACGAGATCGGTGAGGCGCTTTAACGCGGTGTACTTGTAGCCCACGCCGAGCTTGCCGGCCGGAATGCCGAAGCGGGAGTCGTCAGAGCAGATGCGCAGATCGCAGGTGAGCGCGGTGCCCAGCCCGCCGCCCATGCAGAAGCCGCGAATCATGGCGATGGTGGGCTTCGGGCAATTCAGCAGTTTTTGCGCGATGGTGACGGACACTTTGTTATATTCGGCGACCATTTCCGGGTTGGCGCGCTTTTCCTTGAACTCGCTAATGTCCGCGCCCGACACGAAGGCTTTGTCGCCCGCGCCTTTGAGCACGATCACGCGAACGGCCGGGTCGGCAATAAAATCGTTCAATGCGATGTCGAGGCCGAGCCACATGTCGAAAGACATGGCGTTGCGCTTGGCGGGATTGTTGAAGGTGATCCAGCCGGCGGCGCCGTCTTTGTGTGCAAGGAGTTTTTCGGTATTCGTGGGAAGGTTCATGACGATCCTTAAAAGTTGTTTAAAAACATATAGTTAAAAATTCATCGCGGAAACTGCGTAAGGGTGATTTTGGGTTGGATTGTAGGCGTTTCGCGCGCTGCCGCAAATGCGGCTTGCGGTATAGTGTCGCCGGACAGAGCAATGAAATGCACGCTGACACTGATCGCTCTCACACTGGCGCTGGCGGCGACCGCCGCTCCATTGTTCGCGCAAAACTTTCCCCATAGACCGATACGCTACATCGTCGGCTTTCCGCCCGGCGGTTCGACGGACCTGGTCGCGCGCATCGCGGCCGGCAAATTGACGGAACTGATCGGCCAGCAAGTCGTGGTGGAAAATCGGCCCGGTGCGGGCGGCACTATCGCCGCGGAATTGGCGGCGCGCGCCACGCCTGACGGCCATACCCTGATGCATGCGGGCCTGACCATGGCGATCAATCCGGCGCTGCGAAAAAATCTGCCGTACGTGCCGCTGCGTGATTTTGCGCCGGTGTCGCTGCTGGTTAAAATGCCCAATGTGCTGGTGGTGAGCAATGCGTTTCCGGCGAAAAACGTGGCGGAGTTTATTGCGCATGCCAAAGCGCATCCCGGCAAGGTGAGCTACGGCTCGTCGGGCGTGGGCGCGGTGCCGCACCTGTCGATGGAGTTGTTCAAGAAACTCGCGGGCATTGACATCACGCACGTGCCGTACAAAGGCAGCGCGCAAGTGTTGACCGATCTGCTCGGCGGACAAATCCCGGTGATGTTCGACAACCTGCCGGCGAATCTGCCGCACATCAAGGCCGGGCGCATTCGCGCGCTGGGTATTCCGTCGCACAAGCGCAATCCGCAGTTGCCGGATTTGCCGACCTTCATTGAATCGGGCATTGCGGGTTATGAAGTCACCGGCTGGCTCGGCATGTTTGCGCCCGCCGCCGCGCCGCGCGCGGTAATCGCAACATTGAACGCGCATATGGTAAAAGGACTGAATGCGCCGGAGACGCAAAAGCGGCTCGCGGAACACGGCGCGGAAGCAGCGCCCACCACGCCGGCGGAACTGGGCGCGCTGCTGAAATCGGAAACGGCGCGCTGGGCGCAGGTGATTAGGGATGCGGGGGTGCCGGCGGAATAATTGTTTAAAAAACGTATCGTTACAAACCATAGAGGATTTTCATGTTCAGTCTCAAAGGCAAAGTCGCGCTCATCACCGGTTCTACCAAGGGCATCGGTAAATCCATTGCGGAAGAAATGGCCAACGCCGGCGCGAAAGTGGTGATTTCCAGCCGCAAGGCCGACGCGTGTGACGCGGTGGCCGCCGAATTTACCGCGCGCGGGCAAGAGGCACTGGCGGTGCCATGTAACGTGGGCGACAAAGCAGCGGCGCAGAATCTCGTCGATACGGTGATGAAAAAATGGGGCCGCATCGATTGCCTGGTGTGCAACGCCGCGTCGAACCCGCACTTCGGCCCGCTGACTACCGCGTCGGATGAAGTGTTCGACAAGATCATGTCCACCAACGTGAAAAGCGTGTTCTGGTTGGCCAACATGGTGCTGCCGGCGATGGGCGAACGGGGCGAGGGCGGCTCGATGATTATTATTTCCAGCATCGGCGCGCTGCGCGGCAGCCAGGTGTTGGGGCTTTACGGCACGTCAAAGGCAGCCGAAGCCGGACTCGCGCGCGCGCTGGCGGTGCAGTGGGGGCCGAAGAACATACGCGTCAACACCATCGCGCCGGGTCTGGTCAAAACCGATTTTGCAAAAGCGCTGTGGTCGGATGAAGCGCGGCGTAAATCACGCGAGGCTTCCACACCGCTGCGGCGTATCGGCGAGCCGAAGGATATCGGCGGCGTGGCGGTGTTTCTGGCGTGTGAGGCGGGTTCGTTTGTGACCGGGCAGATGATCGTGGCGGATGGCGGGGTTACTATTTCGGGGTCGTGAGATTTTTGGCTTGACCCGGCTTGCTGATGTATCTACAATGTAGAAACATTGTCAGTGGGTGGAGGAAGCCATGGATGCGGTTATCAGGAAATGGGGCAACAGCCCGGCGGTGCGGCTTAATTCGTCGGCGATGAAAATCGCGGCATTCGACATTGAGCAGCGCGTTACGATCAAGGCGTCCAAAGGGCGCATCATTATTGAGCCTGCTGATAAATTCGAGTTCAAACTTGAAACGTTGGTGGCGGGCATCACCCGCGACAACCTTCACGGCGCGGTTGATTTCGGCGGCCCGGTGGGCAAGGAAGTGCTGTAGTGGCGGGCCGCGCTGGTGTGCCTTATGTTCCTGACGCGGGCGATGTGGTGTGGCTAGAGTTTGACCCGCAGGCAGGGCATGAGCAAGCGGGGCATCGCCCGGCACTGGTGATGAGTCCGTCTCTCTACAACGGTAAAACAGGCTTGATGCTTTGCTGTCCGCTGTCTACCAAAATCAAAGGTTATCCCTTCGAGGTGCCTGTCGAGGTGGGCGGGCAGGCGGGCGTCGTGCTCTCGGATCAGGTCAAGTCACTCGACTGGAAAATTCGCAAGGCCAAGAAAAAGGGCGCTGTTTCCGACGCCGTGATGCTCGCGGTTCGTGCGCGGATAAAAGCCCTGCTGGTGATTAAGTAGCATTGCGCAGTACAAAAACGAACCGGGAAGAGAATGAAAATACAAACGAAGGCTCAGTCCCTACTGATGCTTGCAGCCGCGGCATTTATGCCGATAGCTATTGCCCAAACCTACCCCGCCAAATCCGTGCGCCTCGTCTTGCCCTTCGCGCCCGGCAGCGCGGTTGATGTGCTCGCGCGCCACTACGCGCAGAAAATGTCGGAGCAGTGGAAGCAGCAGGTGGTGGTGGACAACCGCACCGGCGCCAACGGCATTATCGGCATGGAGGCCATCGCGCGTGCGGCGGCGGATGGCTACACCATCGGCATGGGCAATGTGGCCACGCTGGCGATCAATCCGCATCTCTACAACAAGTTGCCGTATGACCCGCTGAAAGATTTCGCGCCGGTGCTGCTGTCCGCGGAGATCAATAACTGCCTCGCGGTGCATCCTTCGGTGCCGGTGACCAACATCAAGGAATTGATCGCGTTCGCCAAGGCGCGGCCCGGCCAGTTGAACTATGGTTCCGGCGGCGTGGGCAGCGCGCAGCATATTCCGATGGAGATGTTGAAATCGATGACGGGCATCAACATCCTGCACGTGCCGTACAAAGGGCTGACGCCGGCGTTCAACGATGTGGTGGCCGGGCAGATTCCGATGATGGTCCCCGGACTGGCGACGGCGTTGCCGCATGCAAACAGCGGCAAGCTGCGCATATTGGCCACCACGGGTGCAAAGCGCGCGGCGGCCACACCGCAGATTCCCAGCATGGCCGAGGCCGGTGTGCCGGGGTATGACTTTGATTCGTGGACGGGTTTTTTGCTGCCTGCGGGCACGCCTGCCGAGGTGATTTCGCGTGTGAATGCCGAAACACTGCGCGTGACGCGTTTGCCGGAGACGAAAGATCGACTGTCGGCGCTGGGTTTTGCGTTGATCGGCAGTACACCGGCGGAGTTTGGTGACTATATACGGGCGAATATTTCGCGCATCGGGCCGGTGGTTAAGGCGGCGGGGATTAAGCCGGAATAATGGAAAAACAACACCGCAACGTACTCGTACTCTCCGCCTGTCAGGCGACACTGCAAACCGGCGGCGTGACGCTGGTGATGATTACCGGCTTGTCTGGCCTTGCGCTGGCGCCCAACAACCCGGCTTTTGCCACTGTGCCGCTGACGGGCTATGTGCTGGGCGCGGCGATGTCCACCGTGCCGGCATCGATGTTGATGAAAGCCATTGGCCGCCGCGCTGGTTTTCAGGCGGGCACCGGCATCGGCGTGGTGGGCGCGGCGCTGTGCGCGCGGGCGATTTACCTGGCGAATTTCTGGCTGTTGTGTTTCGGCATGATGGTGATGGGGTGTTACACCGCGTTCGGCAAGTACTACCGCTTTGCCGCCGCCGACGTGGCGCAGCCCAGTTTCCGCGCCAAGGCGATTTCGCTCACGTTGGCGGGCGGCATCGTCGGTGGTTTTGTCGCGCCGGAAATGGCCAAGCGCACCAAGGATTTGTTTACCGACCATGTGTTTCTGGGTTCGTATCTGTCGCTGATGGGGGTGTGCGTGGTGGCGGCACTGTTGCTGGTGTACCTGGATATTCCGCAGTTGTCGGAAAAAGATCGCAAAGAGGGCGGCCGCCCGATCCGCGAGATCATGCGCCAGCCGGTGTTTATTGTCGCCGCGCTGGCCGGCGCGCTGTCGTACGGCATCATGAATTTGTTCATGACCTCAACGCCGCTGGCGATGCGCGCGCACGATCACCATTTTAATTCGGCGGCGTTCGTGCTCGAGTGGCACGTGGTGGGCATGTACGGCCCGTCGTTTTTTACCGGCTCGCTGATTCAGAAATTCGGCGTGCTAAAAGTCATCATCGCCGGCATCGCGTTGTTGGTGGCCGCCGTGTTGTGCGGTCTGGCGGGAACCGGGGTGATTAATTTTTGGCTGGCGCTGTTTATCCTCGGCGTGGGCTGGAACTTCATGTATGTCGGCGGCTCGGCGCTGCTCACCGAGTGCCACACGCCCGCCGAGCGCGCCAAAACGCAGGCGGCGAATGATCTGATGGTGTTTTGCACCATGGCGGTGTCGTCGATGTCGTCCGGTATGCTGCTCACCATGAGCGGCTGGCATGCGGTGAACTACGGCACGATTCCGTTCCTGCTGCTCGCGCTGGGTTTTACGCTGTGGTTGATGTGGCTGCGCCGCAACGGCAACAGCGGCGTTGCGCCGGTGGTTAAGGCCTCACGCGAGGTTTGACGCGGCGCGCTCGTCAACTATTTGTAAAGCCGGTTTTCCAGCGCCTTTTTGCGCAGCAGAGAGTATTTATAAGTATATGTTTTTAAAGGTAAATTTATATTCCGTTCTGTGCGGCTGCGCGCTTGTAACCAAGTGCATGGAACTGCGTTAATGGAACAGCGACTAATACTCAGGCGTCGCGATGGGTGATGCGGGTGAAAACTAAAAAAGGAATGACAATGTTCAAAAAAATCGCACAAGTTGGCGCGATGATGGTTTTGGCAAGTGGCGCGGTGTATGCGCAGACAGCTACCGATGCGCCGGCAAAACCGGCTGCGGCGCCTGCGGCGTCCGCTGCAAAAGACGCGGTGGCGCGCGCGCAGGTCGCGCCGGATGCGCTGGTGAAATCCACGGTGGACGAAGTATTGAGTGTGATCAAAACCACCAAGGACAGGCGCGCACTGAATGAGGTGGTGGAAAAGAAAGTGCTGCCGAATTTTGATTTCGGCGCCATGACGCGGCTGGCGACCGGCCGCCACTGGCGCGACGCGTCGCCTGCGCAGCAAAAATCGCTGGAGAACGCCTTTCGCGCGTTGCTGGTGAATACCTACGCCACCGCGCTGTCGCAATCGACCGCGGCGGATCAAAGCGTAGAAGTGCGTCCGGCGCCGGTGAAGCCCGCGGATGACGAGGTGACGGTTAAAACCCTGGTCAAAGAGGGCGGTCGCAAACCCATTGCGATTGACTATCGCATGGCTAAGGCCGCCGGCGGCTGGATGGTGTACGACGTGGTGGTGGAGAACCTGAGTCTGGTGACCAACTATCGCGGCACCTTCAATACCGAGGTCGGCAAGGCGGGCATCGACGGCCTGATCAAATCGCTGGAAGCGAAGAACAAGAGCAACGCCGAAGGCTGATCGCTCGGTTGCTGCGGGCGTGATGCGAACGGGACTCTGCGAAAGTCCCGTTGGTTATTTGAACGCCCGGTTGTGCGGCGCCGTGTGTTGGCCTAGGATGGTTCCATGTGCAATTTCCCGTGCGAGGCTACGCGCTCATACACTCGTTTATGCACGCTGGGTGTGGCAGCGCTGTTAGCCATAGGCAACGCGTGCGCGCAGACAACCTACCCCGAAAAGCCCATCCGCCTGGTGGTTGGTTTTCCTTCCGGCGGCCCCACGGATATCGCCGCGCGCCTGCTGGGCCAGAAATTCGCCGACGCGTGGGGCAAGCCGGTGGTAGTTGATAACGCGTCCGGCGCGGCGGGGAGTATCGGCGCGGACCGCGTGGCGAAAGCCGCGCCGGACGGCTACACGCTGGGTCTTTCCAGTTCGGCGCCGCTGGTTACCAATCCCAGTCTGTCGAAGCTCACGTATGACCCGGTGAAGGATTTCGCACCCGTGTCGCAGGTTTCGGTGTCGCCGTATGTGCTGGCGGTGCATAACGCCGTGCCGGCAAAAAGCGTCAAGGAGTTGCTGGCGTTAGCCAAGGCACAGCCCGGCGAATTTACCTTTGCGTCCGCGGGCAGCGGCAGCGCGCCGCACCTGGCGGCGGAGTTGTTCAAATCCGTGGCGGGCCTCGACATTCGGCACATCCCCTATAAAGGCACGGTGGCGGCGATACCGGACTTGCTGGGCGGACGGGTCACCATGACCTTCGGCAACACCGTGGTGGTGTTGCCGCTGGCGCGCGAGGACAAGCTGCGCGTGCTCGCGGTGACTTCATTGAAGCGTTCCCCGGCGGCGCCGGAGCTGCCGACCATCGCGGAGTCGGGCTTTGCGGATTTTGAAGTGACGGTATGGCTGGGTCTGCTCGCACCGGCGAAAACGCCGCCAGTGATTGTGCGCAAGCTCCATCTGGAAACCATCAAGACGCTCGCGCTGACGGACATCCGTACGAAATTTTTTGATCTTGGATTCGAGGTCATCGGCGGCACGCCCGATGCGTTCGCGGCGGTTATCAAATCCGAAATCCCGAAGTGGGCGAAGGTGATCCGCGACGCGGGCATCAGAGCCGAGTAGCGTGTGACGCCTATGCAAACCATACGATGTGGGCCGGCAATCGCGGCGCTGGGACTGCTGCTCGCGGCAAGCGGCGCGCAGGCACAGCAAAATTATCCGAGCAAACCCGTGCGCGTGGTGATTCCCTATGCGCCCGGCGGCGGCGTGGATATTGTCGGGCGCTTCATCGGCGCGAAACTCAGCGACGAATACAAGCAACAGTTCATCGCGGACAATCGCAGCGGGGGTGGCGGCACGGTGGGCATCGATATCGTCGCCAAGGCGCCCGCCGACGGCTACACCCTGCTGGCGATGAACAGCGCGCTCGCTTACCTGCCGGCGCTGTATCCCAAGGCGCCGTACGACACCACGCGCGACCTCGCCACCATCAGCCTCATCGGCGCGACCCCCAGCGTGCTGGTGGTGCATCCGGCGGTGCCGGCCAAAAGCGTGAAGGAACTGATCGCGCTGATGAAAGCGAAACCCGGCCAGTTGAATTACGGCGCGGGCGTCGGCGGCACGCTGCATCTGGCGGTGGCGTTGTTCGAGGACATGGCCGGTGTGAAGGGCACGCTGATTCCCTACAAAGGCGGCGGCCCCGCGCTGATCGACACCGTGGGCGGGCAGATGCAGATGATGATCGTGCCAGTGGTGTCGGCCATCGGGCACATCAAATCCAACCGCCTGCGCGCGCTCGGCGTATCCGGCGCGCGCCGTTCGCCGATGCTGCCCGACGTGCCGACGATTGCGGACACCGGCGTGCCGGGTTACGAATATGTCACCTGGTACGGCATGCTCGCGCCCGCCGCGACGCCCAAGCCGATCATCGCGAAACTCAATCAGGCCGTGGTCAAAGGGCTCGCTACGCCAGAGCTGCGCGATAAATTTGCGCAGCAAGGGGTGGAAGTGGAGCCGAGTACGCCGGAGCAATTTTCGGCGCTGCTGCAAAAAGAACTGGTGCGCTGGGCGAAGATCATCAAGGCGGCGAAGATACAGGGTGAGTAAATGCGCACGGTGGTTTTGTGATTAACTGCGAATGTCGAGATTTTATTTGACGGCTTTGTTAGGTCGGAAGGCGCGTAACCGGGCAAAAATATTTATACAGAACTTGCATGGCACCTCATTGTTACAAAGGAGCGTTTTGTGATTTTTGCAAACCAAGTTAAGCCACAGTCGGCCAAGTTAGACCGCAAACCGGTGCGGGCTATATTGAAATATGTGAAAAAATAAAACCACTCATGTACGCACACTCTTACGCACTAGAAAAATTTAGTCGGGCTATTTACGTACTCTCAACGGGCGAAGGTGATGTACGAAAGCGGTTGTATTCTATTTTCTCCGATGATTTGATTATGATTACAAAAGACCATCTCCCAATAAAGCTTCAAAATGAATTCGAATGGGTTAATCGGCAGATTTCAAAATATAGCGAAATAGCAGAAGGTCATAATCAACTTTTCAAAACCGATGATGGCCGATTAGACTACATGTTGCCTACAAAACTGTATGCAACGTGCCGACGAATTAAGAACAAAACGGGGGCAAAAATCGCTCAAAAAATCTACCATATATGGCAGGTCTTAGATGAAGATAGTAGAGTGTAGAAACTCACATATCAAGGCTAAGCACGCCGCGCGCTTCGTGCGCCTGCCTCGTGGCTGCACCGCTCTTCCGTGTTGGCGGCGTTGAACGGTCGCTGTCCAAATCAACCAACTCCCGGTTAGGCTCGCCCCCCCGCCATTAAAATTTCCCGATAGCAACCGGACTCTGCTTGTAATCAAGCGTAGGATGAGCACGTTCTTTGTGCCCAAGCATTGCGGAGCTTCCGGGTTCAGTCGCGTGGGCACAACAAAGAACGTTTTGCCCACCCTACAGAATGTAATTATTGGAGCACCCAACAGCCGACAGTTGCGACTTACCGCAACGGGTCGATTCCGCCCGTTCAAATTTCCCGATAGCACTGACACTGTTTGCAAAGTGCAGTCCGGTCTCCACAGATCAACGCCCGCACGCCCCCATCAGTTCCTTCGCCGTCACGCTTTCCAGCCGGTTGAGCATGTCTTTCAACGTTTTCACGCGTACCTCGCTCAATACGCCGCCAACCAGCGCGTCAAATTTCGCGTCGAGCCGTTTGCCTTGCGCGACTAAATCGGTGTCGGGGATGCCGGCGTCGCGGCTGGCTTGCAGCCGCCGGCCATCGGTGGTGTCGATG
>CAMDDY010000008.1 GCA_945893125.1 Bordetella parapertussis | reverse complement strand
AAACCATCGTACCGTGCTGGTTCCGGGCCATCCGTTCTTGGGACTGACGGCCACGCCGGAGGTTGCGGACAAAGGTAACGTATCGCGGGAGGGTGTCGCGCCTGGCGGCCACCTGCGGCCGCTCACGGGATTGCGTGTGGTCGATTTCGGTTGGGTATGGGCTGGTGCGGTACCGGGACACATACTCGCCGATTTGGGCGCGGAGGTTATCAAGGTTGAAAGTGCGAGTCCGCTGGACTATATGCGCCAAGGGCGGCCCATCGTCGGCACGCAAAAAGACCCCGAGCAGAATCCCATGTTTCAAAACGTCAACCGCGGCAAGTTGAGCTTGCGCGTCAGGCTGGATCATCCCGACGCGAAGGAGGTGCTCAAGGATCTGGTGGCGGTGAGTGATGTGGTCATCGAAAACTTTTCGCCGGGCGTGATGGAAAAGTTCGGCCTCGGTTACACCGCATTGCGTCAACGGCGTGCGGACCTGGTGATGTGCGCCATGTCGGCGGTGGGGCAGAACGGTCCGCTGCGCGGCATACGTACCTACGCGACGATGATTGCGAGCCTCGGCGGGCTCGACAGTCTCGTGGCTTATCCCGGCAACCGGGTGCTCGGCTCGCAGTCGTCGTACGCGGACCCGAACGCGAGCCTGCACGCCACGTTCGGCATTTTGGCGGCGCTATGGCGACGGCAGCAGTCCGGTCAAGGCGCCTATATTGATATGTCGCAATGGGAGGCCGCCGTTAACGTGATGGGCGAACAGGTGGCCGACTATGGGCTGCGTGATCACCCGCCTGGATCGTCCGGCGCGGGTCATGAGCGCATACCCGAGGCGCCGCACGGCAACTATCCCGCCGCGGGAACAGACCAATGGATAGCACTATCGGTCGCGGACGAGCGGCAATGGCAGGCGTTGCACGCGGCGCTCGGTCGTCCCGCGTGGATGTCGCATGATGCCTTTATCACGACAGACGCGCGTCGCGCGAATCGCGCCGCGCTCGACCAGCAACTCGCACGGGAGACGAGCCGCCATGCGGCCGGTGTGTTGGCCGCCGCATTAATGGCCGCGGGCGTGCCTGCCGCGCCGCTACTCGATGCACAGGGTGTGGCCGCCCATGCGCAATACCGCCAGCGCGAGTTATTCGAGATGGTTGAGCACCCGATCCTCGGCGCCGTGCTGGTGTACCGGCTGCCATGGCAGATCAACGGTGCCGCCGTGCCGATTACCCGCCGCGCACCGCTGCTGGGCGAGCACAACGACTATACGTTGGGCGACGTGCTGGGCTACCCGGAGGCGCGCATCACGGCATTGCGCGAGGCCGGGTTATTTTCGTAGTGTCGCCAGCGGCCGCGCCGGTGTGGAATTTACCTCGCCCACCGTCGCCGCCTTGACCGCGGCAGTAAACGCGCCGTCAGCGCAAGTCACGATTGGTACAGGTTACTTTCCGGGAACGTTGCGCGCGAACATGCCCGGTCCGATTTCGGAAACCTTTCGCACGCCCACATAGCCGAAGGTCCGCTCCATTTCATCCGACAGTATCTTGATCGCCCGCGCGGCGCCCGCCTGCCCGCCGCAGGCCGTGCCGTACAGCGTTGCCCGGCCGACCAGCACCATCTTGGCGCCGAGGCCCAGCGCTTTTACGATGTCGCTGCCGCGGCGGATGCCGCTATCGAGTATCACCGTGCAGCGGTCGCCGACTGCCGCCACGATCTCCGGCAGCACGTCGATGGTCGCGATGGCGCTGTCGAAGGCGCGTCCGCCATGATTGGACACAATGATGCCATCGGCGCCCGCATCGACGGCGGCGCGCGCCTGATCGGCGCTCAATATGCTTTTGACGATCAGCTTGCGCGGCCAGAAGTCGCGGAATTTCCGGATGTGTTCCCAGGTCATCGCCTGGAATGGCTTCGGACGCGTGCGCGTCTTGCCGTCGAGCACCGTATGGCGGTAGCGCTCGGGAAAATTGGCGTTGGTGGGCAGGCCGTCGTTCATAACGTATTTGCCCATCACGCGCCATAGCCAGCCGGGATGTTTCATCATGTCCACCGCCGCCGTCACGTTGGGCTTGAATGGAAAGGAGTAGCCGTTGCGTTCGTTGTGCTCGCGCCCGCGGCCCGGCGCGGCGTCGATGGTCACCACCAGTGCTTCCCAACCGAGGTCACGCGCGCGCGTGACCATTTCGTAGGAACCTGCCTCATCCTCCCACGGGTAAAGCTGGAACCACTTGCGCGCATCGGGCACGGCCTTCGCGACTTCCTCCATGGAGGTTAGCGCCCCCGTGGCCAGCGTGAAAGGAATGCCCGCCGCGGCAGCGGCCCTCGCGAGTTCAACCTCGCCTTGATACCACATCAGTCCCGCGCTGCCCGTGGGCGCGATGCCGAATGGCAGGTTGATGCGCTGGCCGAAAATCTCGGTGCCCAGATCACGCGTCGACCAATCGTCAAGAAAGCGCGTGTGCAGTTTGATGCGCTGAAACGCCGCGCGGTTTTCTTCGAGCGAAATCCCGTCTTCGGTGCCTTTGTCGACGTATTCGAAGATACCTTTGGGCAGGCGGCGTTGCGCAACCTCGCGCAGATCAAAGATGTTGTAGCAGTGGTCTAGGTTTGTCATTGGATTGCTTTCTTGGCTCGACTTATTTGCGTACTCACTTACGTAATTTATACCAAGGATGCGGATTGCCCGGCACTTTCACGCGCAGTGTGTACACCGAGGTATGCGCGCAGCAAAACAGTGTGCGCATGTCCGGCCCGCCAAACGCAAAGTTCACCGACTGCTCAGGGAATTTGATGACGCCCACGCGTGTGCCATCGGGGTCCCACACGGCGATGCCGCCCGGCGCGGTGCAGTAAACCCGGCCGAGGCTATCGACTTTCAATCCATCAGGTATACCCGGCTCGTTGCCGTTGGCGTCGGCGAAAATGCCGCGGCCCGTCATATTGCCCGCCGCATCGAGATCAATGCGATGCACGTATTTCGACGAGCGCGTGTTGGCCACATACAGCGTGCGTTCGTCGGGCGAGAGCGCGAGGCCGTTCGGATACTCGCAGTTCGCCACCAGCGAAATGTTGCCGTCGGGCGCAATGCTATAGACACCCGCGCCGTCCCACAGATTATTGTCGCCGGCGCGGCCCGGTATCTCGCGCTCGTGATAGGGCCGGCGTTTGTCGGGGTCGGTGAAATAAATGCTGCCGTTCGAGTGGCACACCACATCGTTGGGGCGGCTGAAGCGCCCGCCCTTGTATTTATCGGCCAGCACCTCGACCTTGCCGTCAGCACCGGTGCGGGTGACCTTGCGCCCATCGCCCTCGCACACGATCAGCCGCCCCTGCAAATCGAAAGTAGTACCGTTGCCGCCTTCGGTGCTGCGCACCAGTTCCGCCTTTTGCCCGATTTTGATTTTGTGCAGCCGGTTCGGACGCAGATCGACGAAATACCAGAAATCATCGGGATGCCACAACGGCCCTTCGGTAAAGGTAAAGCCGGTGGCGACGGTTACGGCTTCGGTGGTTTCGAGCACTTCGGGCAGATAGTTTGCGCTGGACATGGCGGGTTCCTTTAAGGGTGACGTGGGTAGATGAAATTTACCTGACGACGGATCATGCGCCGTTGATATAAGGTTTCAAGCACGCGTACGCCATGGCGTGAAACGGCGTCGGCACGTTGAGTTCGCGTCCCTGGCGCACGATCAAGCCGGACAGGCTGTCCAGTTCGAGGCGTCGTGCGCGCACGAGATCGTGGTACATCGACGCGTACATGCCCGGCGGAAATTTCTGATGGTTTTGCAGATGCAGATCAACGATATTCTCCGGCAACCGGATGCCTATTGCTTTAGCGACAGCCACGCCTTCTTCAAAGCCCGCGCGTGCCAGTGCCAGCAGATCCGGATCGTGATAACACACCCCCGCCGGTTTGCGCGTGAGGCTATTTAACGCGGCGTTCACCGCCAGGCCGACGAATTTATGCCACAGCGCCGCACGTATGTCGGTGGACACTTCCGCGTCTATGCCCGCAGCCTGACACGAATCGCGAAAGCGCACGGCGCGCTCCGACAGCGTACCGTCGGCTTCACCGAATTTGATGGACGGCGCGCGGGAATTGTAGCGAATCACGCCGGGCGCTTCGATCAGCGCCGAGACATACGCGAGGCCGGCGAGCACGCGGTCATTGCCCACCATCGCGCCGATACGGCTCCGGCCATCGACGCCGTTTTGCAGCGTGATGCAAATGCCGCCCTTCGAGAGCAGCGGCTGGATCGCGCGCGCCGCATCTTCGGTGTCGAACAGCTTGACGCAGAGCAACACCACGTCCACCGGCGCGATACTTGCCGGATCGTCCGTCGCCTGGGCGTTTGGCACGATGGCATTTTCGGTGTCGCTCACCAGCGACAATCCGTTCGCCTGAATCGCGCGCAGATGTTCGCCGCGTGCGATGAAGGTCACGTCGTGGCCGGCCTGGGCGAGCCGTCCGCCGTAAAATCCGCCGACGCCGCCGGCGCCCATGATGGCAATACGCATGCTGTTTTTCCGATGTGGCCATGATACGGCCGCAAGAATTGTTGCGAGCGTCGTAGGCTACATTGCAAGCGCGGCACGCGCAACGCTATACTGCTTTTGCCGGACTTCGCTTTGTGGAGATAGTCATGTTCACGCACTCGATTTTTCGTTGCCTGATGGGCGTCGCTTGCGTACTGGCGCCGCTGGTGCCAACCGCTTACGCGCAGAGCCCGGCGTGGCCGGCGAAATCCATACGCCTGGTGGTCAACTTTGCCGCTGGCGGCAGCACCGATGTGATCGCGCGCGCCATGGCGCAGAAGCTCGGCGAACCGTTGGGCCAAACCGTGATCGTGGATAACCGTGTCGGCGCGGGCGGCAACATCGGGCTCGAAATCGTCGCGCGCTCGGCGCCGGACGGCTACACGCTGCTGCATTCGTCCGACGGCCCGATACTCATCAACCCGCATCTGATGAAAATGGAGGTGGATGTCGCCCGCGACTTGTTGCCGGTTGCGCCCACTGCGGGTGCTGCGCTGTTTGTGGTGGCGCGCCCGGGGATTCCGTCGCGCAATCTCGCCGAGTTTCTGGCGCACGCGCGCGCCAATCCCGGCAAGCTCAATTACGGCTCGGCGGGCAACGGCACCTTGCAGCACATCGCCATAGAGATGATCATGAGCGCCGCCAAATTTAATGCCGTGCATGTGCCGTACAAAGGCTCGCAGCAGGTATTGGTGGATATGCTCGGCGGACGCGTGGATTTCACGGTTGATCTGGGCGCGGCGATTCCGCATCTGAAATCCGGCGCGCTGCGGTTGCTGGCGGTGCCGGGCAAGACGCGCTCGCCGCTGTTTCCTGAAACGCAAACCTTGATTGAGCAGGGCGCGAACGTAGACTTGGTGTGGATCTCCGGCGTCTACGCGCCGGCCCGCACGCCGCGCGCGATCGTCGAGCGGCTCAACAAAGAAATCGCCCGCGCCATGCAAGCGCCGGAATCCAAAAGTTATCTCGATGCGATGGCGGCAGAGGTGACGTCGCCGATGTCGCCCGAGGCGTTCGCCACGCACCAGCAGCGCGCGCGGGATCGCTTTGGCGCCGTGGTGCGTCAGGCCGGCATCAAGGCCAATTAAATTATTTCACAGCCCACGCCGGCAAAATGCGCGACGGCGGGCCGGCTACCTCTCGCGGCTACCTCACACGGCTACCATTTTCCCCATTTAACCGCCGCCACGGTGCCGATGCCGTACGAAATCATGGCAAAACCGATCACCACGAATAATCCCTTGAGCGTATCGGTGGGTGTGCCGTTGAAATAGCGCAACACCATCCACCCGCCAATCACCGCGATCAAAAACCGCAGGCTGCCCGCCAGTACCGGCCAGCCCATTTTGCCCGCGCCCTGCGAGGCAAAATACAGCGCAATGCCCGCGCCGAAAAAGGCATAACACCATCCGGCGATGCGCAGATAGGTATAAGCGGCGTCGAGCACGGCAGCGTCGCTGCTGAACAATCCCGCCCACGCGCCGGGCCAGATCGCGACGATCAGCCCCACGCAGCCCGTGATGCCCGCCGCCAGCGCGGCGCCCGACCACGCGATGCGCCGCGCGCGCGGCACGTCACCAGCACCGATGCAGGTGCCCACCATTACCACCAGCGCGGAGCCGATGGCGAACACCACCGGTATTTGCAGCAGTTCCAGCCGCACGCCCAGGCCGTAGCCCGCCAGCGCCGCCGTGCCGAAAGTGCCCACCATGCCGGTAACGATCACGGCGGCGGCAATTACTTGCAGTGCGTTAAACGACGACAGCAATCCCACTTTCAGAATATCCGCGAACCCGCGCGCGCTGAGCGTGATGCCGCCGCGCCACACCTGAAGTCCCGTGCGCCCGGCCAGAATGTAAGCCGCGAAACACAATGCGCTCGTGCCAAACGAACACACGTACGCGATGGCCGCACCCGTGATGCCCAATGCGGGAAACGGCCCCCAGCCCAGCACCAGCGCGCCGCACAGCGGAATCTGCAACAGCGCCGTGGCGCTCAGAATGATGGACGGCACAGCCATGTTGCCGGCGCCGCGCACCACGTTGGCGAGCATATTGCACAGCCACACCGTCAGCGCGCCGCCGAACACGATGCTTGAGTAATCCACCGCGTGACGCAACGCCGCGCCGCTGCCGCCGAGCAGCCGATACAACGATGGCCCGGCCAGCAACATGATCAGCGTAAATAACAGGCCGAAGACGATGGCAATCACCGCGGCGTGCCAGGCAAGTTGTTCGGCGCGCGCCGTGTCGCCCGCGCCCAGCGCGCGCGCGATCGCCGACGACACGCCGCCACCCATCGCGCCGGCCGACATCATCTGCATCAGAATCAAAATCGGAAACACCAGCGCCACGCCGGCAAGACCTTCGGTGCCGAGCTTGCCGATAAACCACGCATCGGCAAAACTCACCAGCGCCTGCATCAGCGCCAGCAATACGTTGGGCGCGGCGAGATTGAGTAGCGTGGGCAACACCGGCGCGGTGAGCAGGCGCGCGCGGCGATCGGGAATGATGCTCACCTCAATCGGGCCATGCGGTTTCAGGCGTCGAATGATAACATAAATAATTGTTTATAAACATATACTTACGTCTATATCTCTTGCATTCCCGCTACGGCGTTACTACACCACGTTGCGCTTTTTCAAATCCGCGATCTGCCCGTCCTGATATCCCAACTCGTGCAGAATTTCATCCGTGTGTTCGCCGCAATCGGGCGTCACGCTGCGTATTTCGTTCGGCGTGCGTGATAGCCGCACCGGCTGATTGACGAGACCGATGTCGCCGAGTTGCGGGTGATGTATCGGCGCCGACATGTTGTTGTGCTGCACTTGCGGATCGGCGAACACTTCATCCATTTTATAAATCGGTCCGCCCGCCACGCCGCCGGCTTCAAAGCGTGCCGACCAGTGTGCGCTGCTCTGTTTAATCATTGCCTCCTGCAATGCTTTGTTCAGCGCCGCGCGATTGGTTGAGCGTGCCTTGCTGTCTTTGTATTCGGGCTTGTCGATCAACGCTTCGAGGCCGAGCGCCTTGCACAGCCGCGCGTACATTTCATTGCCGCCGGCGGCGATGTTCATGTAGCCGTCGGCGGTTTGAAACACGCCGGTGGGTATCGACGTCGGATGGTCGTTGCCCGCCTGTTCCGGCACCTCGTGCTCGATGGTCCAGCGCGCCGCCTGAAAATCCAGCAACGCAATCATCGCGTTAAGCAGCGACACTTCCACCCACTGCCCCTCGCCGGAGACTTCGCGTTCGAGCAGCGCCGTCAAAATGCCCATCGCGCAATACAGGCCCGCCGCCGAATCCGACACCGCGCAGCCCGCGCGCATCGGCCCGCGCCCCGGCTCGCCGGTGATCGCCATCAAGCCCCCCATGCCCTGCGTCACTTGATCGAACCCTGGCCGCTTCGCGTACGGGCCATCCTGACCGAAGCCGGAGATACTCGCGAGCACGATTTTTTTGTTGATTTTTTTCAGCGATTCGTAATCGATGCCGAGACGGAATTTCACATCCGGCCGATAGTTTTCCGCCACCACATCCGAGCGCTCGACCAGTTGGTTGAATATTTTCAGGCCATCGGCGTCTTTCAGATTCAGCGTGAAGCCGCGCTTGTTGCGATGCAGATTCTGAAAATCTGCACCCGTGCGAGAACCGCCCCAGGCTTCGGGCAGATTCAGCCCCGGCGGCGTTTCAATTTTGATTACATCCGCGCCCCAATCGGCCAACTGGCGCACGGCGGTAGGGCCGGAGCGCACACGGGTTAAGTCAATAACGCGAAAACGGGCGAGCGGGCCGCGACGCTGTATGGTGGTATTCATTGCTGGTAATCCTCGAAATGGAAAAGTGCTAAAACAAGAGTGGATCCGTATGCACGATGCGCGACCCGATCATCGGGCAGGCGTTCATTGCACGCTATAGGCGTATTATAAAAATATGTTTAAAAACAAATACTTACGATTTTTTCGCGCGTTGCGTGACGTGCAGCATATCCGCCTGCTCGGCGAACCATTCTGCGGCGTAACCGGTGTTACGCAGCTCGTCGTAATACGGGCCGCCGAGGGTATGGTGAACGTTGCCCGGGTCTTCAAGTGGCGCGTCGTAACCCACCAGGTGATTCCAGCGATGCGGCAGTTCGCCGATCAAGCCGTCGTTTTCGAGCCACTTGAATTGATGCAGTTGCAGACCGCTGGCCGTATTCACATAGTCGGGTGTGAGCGCGCGGCACTTCGCGCAATTCATCAGCATCACGCTCGACCAGTTCTTTTTTTCATATTTCGACTGCGGCTCGTTGAGGAACTTGGTAGTTTCTTTGGGCACGTGATGGTGCTTCACCACCTGCAGCGCATAACGCTCATCGCGCAGCGCCCACAGCTTGGCGATGTCGTCGAGCATCAGCATGTCGCTGTCCATGAACAACGCCCAACCTTCAAAGTTGCAAAGGTACGGCGTCAGAAAGCGCGTGAACGAAAAATCCGTCGATTGCAGCGGATCGCGGGGCCGCGTGAAAACACCTTTCAGCGACGACAGCATCAGCGGCACAAATTCGACAGGCTCCGAGGCGCGGCGTGCAATGCTGTGCTGCAAAACAAACAACGCCGCCGACTCGCGGCCATCGTAGCCTATGAAAACTCGAATCATGTTGCAGCCGCCAGACCGGGGTGGATTGAGGGCATGATTCTATCAGTTTCAGCGCGGGTTACGTTCGTGGCGCGACCGTGGCGCGAATGCCGCATGTTAAACTGATTGCGAACGAAAACTTCGCGAGCGCAACCATCATTTCAGGAGACAGCGGCAATGAGTACGTTCGATACGATTCGCGAGATGATTGTCGATCAGTTTCAATTGGATCCGGCGCTGGTCACGCCCGAGGCGACGCTGGAAGCGCTCAAGATCGACTCGTTGTCGGCGGTTGAGTTCATGTTTTTGCTGGAAGAAAAATACAAGGTTGACGCTGCGGATGAGCCTCGCGATTTGCGCACGGTGCGGGACGTGGTCGATGAAATCGACCGCCTGCTGGCCGCGCAACAGGCAAAATCCGCCGCACAGATCACTACGGTGGCCAAGAAGGCCGCCAGGTGAAACGCGTCGTCGTCACCGGCATGGGGGTCATGTCCCCCTGCGGTAACGACCCCGCAAGTTTTTTCGCCAACCTGCTCGCCGCCCGCTCCGGCGTGGGCCGCCACTCAAAAAGTTTCGCCGCGGACGCCACGCCGTGGTTGACGGCGGAGGTGCCGCCCTTTTCAACCGAGGGCTTCACCAAAATGCGACTGGGCACGCTCGATCGCACCACCCTGATCGCGCTGCTCACCGCGCGCCAGGCGCTGGCCGACGCCAAACTCGTGGCGCAGGACAAATCGCGCGCTGCCGTGTATTGGGGTACCGGCCTCGGCGGCGCGACCACGCTGGACGAATCCTACCGGTTTTCCCTCGGCAACCCGGCGGCGCGCGTCAAGCCCACCACCGTGGTGATGACTATGAACAACGCCGCCGCGTCGGAAATCTCGCTCGAAACCGGTTTCACCGGCCCGACCTACACTTATTCCGTCGCTTGTTCCTCGGCCGCCATCGGCATCGGCGAAGCGTTGCGCGCCATCCGCAACGGCTACTGCGACTGCGCCATCGCGGGCGGCGCCGATGCCTTGCTGACGCTGGGTTCGCTTAAAGCCTGGCACGCGTTGCAGACGCTGGCGCGCGAAGACGCCGCGAACCCCAGTGCGTCGTGCCGCCCGTTCGCGGCGGATCGCAGCGGCTTTGTGCTGGGTGAAGGCGCGGGCGCGATTGTGCTGGAAGAAGCCACATCGGCCATCGCGCGAGGCGCGACGATTTACGCCGAACTCGCGGGCTTCGGCTCGACCAGCGACGCATCCCACATCACCAAACCGTCCGTCGAAGGCCAGACGCGCGCGATGCACATGGCGCTGAACGACGCCGGGCTTGCGCCCGAAGACATCGGTTACATCAACGCCCACGGCACGGCGACGGCGGTGGGCGACGTGGCCGAAACCAACGCCATCAAGAGCGTGTTCGGCGCGGCGGCGATGCGTGTGCCGGTGAGTTCAACCAAGGCGCTGCATGGCCACTTGATGGGCGCCACCGGCGTCGTCGAGTTCATCGCGGCGCTGATGGCGATGCGCGAAAACGTCATCCCGCCGACGGCGCATCTGCACAAAGCCGATCCGGCGTGCGACCTGGATTACGTGCCGAACACCGCGCGGCGTGTCGATCCGCTGCGCGCGGTGATGTCCAATTCATTCGCCTTCGGCGGCAACAACGCGGTGCTGATCGCCACACGCTTTATTTGAGCGTCCGCTCATTTACGTTCAAGTGCATAGGCGTCCCAAGTCACATAGTCGCGGCGCCACAACGAGAGCAGCGCAAACGCGGCGCCTAACGCGAACCCCGCCGCCACATCCAGAAACACATGTTGTTTGGTGGCGAGGGTCGAATAGACAATCGCGGCAAACCACAGCGCATTGATGACGCGTGCTGGAATGCTGGCATGCATTGTCTGGATGACCCGATCCAGCCAAAAAAAAGCAAACGCCGCCGTCGCGACATGCAACGACGGGCAGGCGTTTGCCGCCGCGTCGATGCCGTGCAAAATATCGAATCCCCAATACGGGCTGCGATCGAGGACGTAGGGTGCGAGTGTGGTCGGCCAACAATAAAAAATCAGCAGGCCGGTGATGCAAAGCCCCACGACCCAGAAGCCAAAGGCGAGCAATTCGCGCAGGCCGAGTAACAGCGCGGGCGGCAGCGGCACGTACAGCCACAGCGACGCATAGATCAACAGCGACGGCGGATAGAACGGAATCAGCGCGTCCACGGCCGTCAGCGGCATGGGGGTGAGCGGATACGCTGGATGCCTGAGCACATGAAAGTACGCGGCGAAAAACAAAAACATGATGGCCGTGGTGCCGCCGCATTTGAGCCAGAAGAGGCGGCAAAAGCGCGGCAACAATTGGCGCGGCCATGCGACAGACGCGCGGGACAAGTCTTGCGGGTTTTGCACTAGGGCCTGTTAACCGTTAAGTCGTGAGATGCGTGGCGAGACAGCGGTTTTGGCGACGACGCGAGAACCGCGAAAGCGGCCGGCGTGTCGCGCAGCGTTCAGCGCGCGCCGCCCGGTCGCGGCTACTCCACCTTGATGTTCGCCGCCTTGATCAGCGGCCACCATTTATCGATCTCGGCTTTTTGATGCGCGGCGAGCGCTTCCGGCGTTTGCTGCGCGGGCGGCGGAATGATTTGGCCAAGATCGGACAAGCGTTTGCGCACGCCTGCATCGGCCAGCGCCTCGCGCGCGGCGGCGTTGAGCTTGTCGACGATTTCTCTGGGCGTGCCTCTGGGCGCCCACAGCCCGTACCAGATCGACACATGCAGCTTGGGCACGCCGGCTTCGTCGAAGGTCGGGATATCCGGCGCCGAGGGCGAACGCGCGGGCGCGGTGACGGCATACGCGCGCACCTTGCCCGCGCGCACATGCGGCAGCGAATGCGACAAATGATCGAACAGAAATTCGATTTGTCCGCCCATCACATCCTGCAGCGCGGGCGCCGCGCCGCGATACGACACGTATTGAAACTGCAAGCCGGTGAGGTTCTGAAAATAAACGCCCGCAATATGCGCGGCGCTGCCCACGCCCACGCTGCCGGCGGAAATCTTGTCGTGATTCGCGCGCGCCCACGCGACGAATTCCTTCACGTCCTTCGCCGGCACGGCATTTTTCGCCACCAGCACCATCGGGTAACTGGTGAGCAGCGCCACCGGCGCCAGGTCTTTTTGCAGATCAAAATCCAGCGGGTAAATCGCGCCGTTGACCACGTGCGTGCTCCAGTGGCCGAGGCTTAGCGTGTAGCCATTGGGCGCCGCGCGCGCCACGCGCCCGACGCCGATGGTGCCCGCAGCACCCGTGACGTTTTCCACCAGCAGCGGCTCGCCGAGCGAGGTGCGCATGCGCTCGCCCAGCACGCGCATCAGCGCGTCGGTGGGGCCGCCTGCCGTGAAAGGCACCACCACTACGATCGGACGCGTGGGATAATTTTGCGCCACGGTGTTGCCCGCCCAAAACGCGGCGGTCGCGATGCTGAATGTTGCAATAAGCGTTTTCATGCCGGAACTCCCAGTTTTTGTGTCAGCCGCCATTCGAGCATTTGCAGGCGATCCTGTCCCCAGAAAAATTCATTGTCGAACACATAACCGGGCGCGCCGAATACGCCGAGCTTGATCGCCTCTTCGGTGTTGGCTTCGTACTCCGCTGCGACCGCAGCGTCGTGCGTGGCCGCGAGCAATGCTTTGCCGTCCATGCCCTGCTCGTTGGCGATGGCGACCAGCGTGTCGTGGTCGGCAATGTTGCGATCCTCCGCCCACACCGCGCGCAGCAGTGCATAGCTCAGCTTGTCCCAATCGAGGCCGCGCTGTGCCGCCGCGATGGCCATGTAACAGGCGCGGCGATCCGCCACCGGGTGATACGGCGGCTCAAGGTTGCACGTGACATTCAACAATTCGCGCCAGCGCCGCAACTCCTGGTGGCGATAGACCTGTCGCTGTGCAGCTCGCTGCTTCAACGGCAAGCCGCCCGACACCGACCATACTTTCAGCAAATCCATCGGCTTGTGGCGGATGGTCAAGCCGAACTTGCGCGTGAGCGCCATGAACCTCGGGTGGCCGAGATAAGTCCAGGGTGAGGACATGGAGTCAAAGTAATCGATAATTTTTTCAGACATGATGGATTCCCGTTACGGCTTTTTCATCAGCAACGAACGCACGCGCGCGATTTCGCCAAGAATAAACTTGCTGAATTCTTCCGGCGTACTGGCGCGTGTCACCAGCCCCATGTCGCTCAAGCGCTTGCGGATGTCCGGCATGTCGAGCGCTTTGCCGATCTCGGTGTTAAGCCGCAGCACCACCGCGCGCGGCGTGCCGGCGGGTGCGAGCATGCCGCCCCAGCTTGAGAAATCGTAGCCGGGCAAACCCGATTCGGCGACCGTCGGCACATCGGGAAACGACGGATTGCGCTGCGGCGTGCTCACCGCCAGCGCGCGCATGAGGCCGCCGCGTATGTGCGGGGCGGACGCCGCCAGCGGATCGAACATGAAGGTGATGCGATTGGCAATAATGTCAGGGTGCGCGGGGGTGCTGCCCTTGTATTGCACGCCGGTCATGCCGGGAATGCCGCCCACCATCTGCGCCATCAGCAGTGTTGCCAGTTCGTGCGGGCTGCCGGTGCCGCTGGCGCCGTAGGTGATCTTTGCCGGATTGGTTTTGGCAAACTTAAGCAACTCCGCCAGCGACTTTAACGGCGATTGCCCGCTGACGACCAGCACATACGGTGTGGCGTGCGTCATCGAGATGGGTGCAAAATCCTTGATCGTGTCGTACGGCAGATCGGGCACGTTGATGACGTTGATCGCCATGTTCGCCGCCGCCTGCAACAAGGTGTAGCCGTCGGCCTCGGCTTTGGCCACGATATTCGTGCCGATGACTTGTGATGCGCCGGTGCGGTTGTCGATCACCACCTGCTTGCCGAGCGCCTGCGCGAGCTTGTCGCCGAGCAGGCGCGCCACGATATCGCTGGGGCCGCCGGTGGGCGAGGGAACGATCACGCGGATGTTTTTGACGGGGTAGGGTTGTGCCTGTGCGGTGAGCGGCGAAACCGCGAGCAAGAATAATGTGATAACGATCAGCGAATGTCGCATCGGTTTCTCCGGTTGCCTACGGTTTCTTCGCCAGCAGCCCGCCCCAGCGCTTGATTTCCGCTTGCAGAAACTGCGCGAACTCTTCGGGCGAGCTGGATTTGGTGACGAGACCCATGTCGCCAAAGCGTTTGCTCAATTCGGGATTTGCCAGCGCCGCGCGAATTTCGGTGTTCAGCTTTTGCACCACCGCGCGCGGCGTGGCGGCGGGCACGAATACGCCGCCCCAGCTGGCGAAATCATAACCGGGCACGCCGGATTCGGCGGCGGTCGGCACGTCCGGGAATGCCGCATTACGTTGCGGCGTGGTGACGGCGAGCGCGCGCAGCAAACCGGCGCGGATGTGCGGTGCGCCGGCGGCGAGCGGATCGATCATGTATGAAATACGGTTAGCAATCAGATCCGGGTGCGCGGCGGAACTGCCTTTGTACGGCACTTCGGTCATGGCGCCCAGCCCGCCCGCCACCTGCGCAAACAGCAGTGTCGCCAACTGCTGCGGGCTGCCGAGGCTAGTGGTGCCATAGGTAATCTTGCCGCTGTTGCTTTTGATGAACTTCAACAGATCCGGCAGCGTTTTTACCGGTGACTGCCCACTGACCACGTAGACGTAGGGTGTGAGATGCGTCAGCGACACAGCGGTGAAATCCTTCACCGGATCGAACGGCAGGTCGGTCAGCAGAATCTGAATCGTTGCCATATTGGCCGCCGCCTGCAACAGCGTGTAGCCGTCCGGTTCGGCTTTCGCCACCAGTGCCGCCCCCACCGTGTTGGATGCGCCGGGGCGATTGTCGATCACCACTGGCTTGCCCATCGACGCGGCAAGCCGGTCACCGAGCAGGCGCGCCACGATGTCGCTCGGCCCGCCGGTAGTGACGGGCACGATCAGGCGGATGCTTTTATTGGGGTAGGGGTTCTGGCCGTACGCAACATCGGCGGCAAAGGGTGATAGGGTGGCAACGAGTGATGCGGCGGCGAGCAGCGGGTGACGCATGGATTGTTTCTCCTTAACTTTGTCAGGGTTAGCATACAGCCGAATAGTAAGGGCAACAACGTACCGGGCAACCAAGGCTTGCGCGTTGCGACTGCGTGAGTAAGCGGGTAACATCAAATCGGCTGGTGCGCGTTGAAATAATTTGCCGGTTTGATCTGGCGCTAAGTAACTGGGAACTGCCCATGAAAAATTCCATCATTGCCACGCTGTTACTTGTTGGCGCGGGCGTCAACGCTACTCCGGTGTTTGCCCAAGGTACACAAGGTGCGGCAACTTATCCGCAAAGACCGCTGCGCGTGGTGGTGGGTTTCCCGCCCGGCGGCGCCACCGACATTCTGGCGCGCATCCTCGCCGCGCATCTAACGCTGGTGTGGGGCCAGCCGGTGGTTGTCGACAACCGCGGCGGCGCCACCGGCACCATCGCCGCCGATATGGTGTCCAAGGCCACGCCGGACGGCTATACGCTGATGATGGTGCCAAGCGGGCCGTTCACTGTCAGCGCCAGCACCTACGAAAAACTGCCCTATGACACGGCGCGGGGCTTTGCCTCGATTTCATTGCTGGCGTGGGTCACCAACGTCATTGTCGTTCCGCAGGCCTCGCCGGTGCAGAATCTTCAGGACTTGATTCGCATCGCAAAAGAAAAGCCGGGGCAAATGTCCTACGCTTCGTCGGGGGCCGGGTCGTTGCACCATTTGGCGGGCGAAGTGTTCAAGCAACTGACCGGCACCAACATGATTCACGTCCCGTTCAAGGGCGCCGGCCCGGCGCTGGTGGCGATCGCCGCGAACGAAGTCACCTTGGGGTTCATGTCGGCGCCTTCGGCGATGCCGCTGATTCAAGCCAAACGGCTGCGCGCCGTGGTGGTGACGAGCCAGAAGCGCTCGGCGGCGCTACCCAACACACCCACCATTGCGGAGGCGGGCGTGCCGCTGCCGGCGGGGCTCGAAATGCGCGAGTGGTACGGCATGGTGGCGCCATTGAAGACACCGCCGCTCATCATCGACAAGCTCAACGCCGAAGCCGTGAAGATATTCAAAAAGCCCGAAGTGCAATCACAACTTGCCGACATGGGCGCGGAGCCGGCGGGCAGCACTAGCCAGGCGCTCGCCGCGCAACTTATCTCTGACGTGAATACCTGGGCCAAGGTGGTGAAGGACGCGGGAATTAAGCCCAATTAACTTGGCGTAAAGCAGGTGTGTCGGTTGTGCTGGAATTGCCTGCAACAGATAAAATTGCAGGCCCCAATCGGCTCGGATACCCGCCAAGGGAACCCAAATGAATCAGCGCCTGAAAAATGCCGTAGCCGCCATAGTTATTTGTCTGATGGCCCCGGTTGGTGACAGCGCGGGGCAGACCGTGGTGCCGGGTCCCTGGGGCCAAATCGTCGATGGCGAGAAACCCTTGACGTTCACGTCGGAGAAGGCGCGTGTAACGTATTTCCGCCGCAATCAGATGCGCGCGATATCCGGCCACTTCCGGTCGATTGAGGCGGTGGTCATGTATGGCGCGCCGTTTGCCGGGAATCTTCGGCACGACGTGGAGGCATTGGCGCGTCATGGGGAGGCGCTGGCTACCTTTTTTCCGACAGGCACGGAACTGGACGACGGCAAGTTTGGTGCCAAGCCTGAAATCTGGCGGCAGCCGGAGAAATTTGCACGGCATGTTGCGGGTTTCCGCGCGGCCGTTGCGGGACTGACCCGATCCATTGCGGACAAAGGTGACCTTGCTCAGTCGCTCAGTGGCGTACGCCATGAGTGCCTGGCCTGCCACCAGTCCTATCGCGTGTACGCCCCGGCCATCAAGCCCTGATGAAATAACGCTATCGCCCCGCCGCGCGCATGCTGCCGGCTGGTTGTTCCGCCGCCGCATTCATACCCGCGATGCGGCCAAATACAATAGTTCTTGGCAGAGTAAATTGCTTTAATCCCCGGGCGCCTGGTGGTGCGCGGCCAACGCCTGCCCTTCCCGCCGCTTGACCATCGGGCGCAACCCGTCCGGGAAAGGCTAGCCTAGCGTTGAGACCGAACTTATTTCCACGCTACTTGATCAGCCGGATGTACTCGCTTCTCATCCAGGCATTCCCCGGCTCGCGGTGGAAGCGTTCGTGCCAATACAGGGTCAGCCGGCTCTTCGGAAGCCGGATGGGTGGCGGCAGAACCTTGATGTTGGAGTAGCGCGCCATGGCCTGTGCGAGGTGACCGGGGATCGTTGCGATGAGGTCGGTGCTGGTGATCAGTGCCAGGACGCCATGGAAGTGGGATATCTGCACCGCGATGCGCGCATTCACGGCGCGGCTGGTCAGAGCCCGCTCGATATTGCGGCCGTGTTGCGATGCGCCCAGCGGCAGGACAAGGATGTGCTCCGCGGCCTTGAACTGCTTCAGGCTGAGGCTGTTGCCAATGTGCGGATGGTTCGCACCCGCAACGCAGGCGTATTCGATCTCGCGTAGCGGGTGGCTGCGCACACTGGCGCCAAGATCGTAGTCGCCCGTGGTCATGTCCACTTCGCCATTGGCGAGAGCGTCGCGCAGCAACGCGGCGGGGACTTGCCGGGTATGGAGGCGTATGTGGGGCGCGGTGGTACGGAATTCACGCACCAATGTCGGTAGCTGAGTCGCTTCGGCCGGATCTCCCATCCCGATGTTGAAGATGCGCGTCGAGGTGGCCGGATCGAAGGTCTTGCGGTTGAGTCCTCCGCGGATCGCCGCGAGACCTTCGATCAGCGCCGGTGCAATCTCATTGGCGAGCGGCGTGGGCTGCAGGCCACGGGACAAGCGCACGAACAGCGAATCCTTGAAAGTCAGCCGCAGCCTGCCCAATGCATGGCTCATGGCGGGCTGGCTCAAACCCAGTCGTTTGCCGGCCGTGGTCAGGTTGCGCGATCCGTAGATTGCATCGAAAACAACCAGCAGGTTCAGATCAATGCGGCCGCCGACGGTGTCGATTCCAAATTTCATCCTGGCATCCCTTATTAAAATAGAACTGACATTCAGAATCTGAATATGATGAATATTAACAATTCATTCGACCAATCGCACGGCGTGAGGTAACTTGGCGCCATTCTTTTTGTCACCGCGTGGGAGGGGAAAGAACATGACTTACCGAATGCTTTGGACGGCCGTCTTGGCACTACTTTTTTCGGGTTGCGCGGCAGCGCAAACGAATTACCCCGAGAAATCGATCCGCATCATCGTCGCCTACCCGGCCGGCGGTGCGCCGGACTTCGTGGCACGCCTGCTCGGCCAGAAATTCTCGGCGGTATGGGGAAAGCCCGTCGTGATCGACAACCTGCCCGGCGCCTCGGGCAGTATCGGGGCAGACCGCCTCGCAAAAGCGGCGCCGGATGGCTACACGCTGGGATTCCTCGCCGCCCCGGAGGTCGTCATCAATCCGAGCTTGTACAAGCTGGCGTATGACCCTGTGAAGGATTTCACGCCGGTTACGCAGGTTACTAGGAATTTGAATATCCTGGTGGTGAACAACGCCCTCCCGGTGAAGACTGTCCAGGAACTGGTGAAGCTGGCAAAAGCGCGGCCGGGCGAGATTACTTTCGCCTCCAGCGGCACCGGCACCACGCCCCACCTTTCGGGTGAATTGTTCAAGTTCGCAGCGCGAATCGACATCCAGCATGTTCCCTACAAGGGCGTCGTCGTGGCGATTCCCGACCTGGTTGCCGGCCGCGTCGCCATGGCATTCACCTTGCCAAGCTTTGTAGTGCCCATGGTGCGCGACGGGAAGCTGCGCGCACTCGCGGTGACCTCGTTGAAGCGTCATGCGGCGTTCCCGCAGGTGCCGACCATCGCCGAGTCGGGCTATCCGGGCTTCGAAGTCGTGGCATTTCAGGGATTGTTTGCGCCCGCCGGGACCCCGGCTGCAATCGTCAGCAAGCTCCATCTTGAAACCGTCAAGGCGCTCGAATCCGACATGCACGTCAAATTGGCTGACGCCGGTTCGGAAGCCGCCGGCAGCAAATCACCCGCCGAGTTCGCGGCGCTGATCAAGTCTGAGGTCCCGCGGTGGGCGAAGGTGATCAAGGATGCGGGCATCAAGGTCGAGTAAATGGAAACAGGAGATACCCATGTCAGTACAAATGAACCGCAGGACGCTGGTTAAAGCCGGGGTGGGGATCACGGCACTGGGTGGTTTACCCGGCGGCGCTTACGTCGGCTCGGCATTGGCCGCGGAGTCCAAAGTCCGGTTGGCATTCGCGTTGCGTAGCGCGCACCAAAGCATGTTGTGGCTTGGGACGGAAACCGGCCTATTCAGGAAGCAGGGGCTCGAGGTGAGTTTCCCGGCCATGGAAACGGGGGGACCCAAGGCCGTCGCGGGGCTGGTGAGCGGCGATTGGGATTTTTGTTCCACCGGCACCGTACCGGTTGCGGAGAATTTTCTCAACGGCGGCGACGTGGTTGCTTTACTGAGGGCAACTCTTGAACATCAATTGGTATTTATCGCAGCGAGACGTGAGCTCACAACTGTCGGCCATCTCGATGGGAAGCGAATAGGCACGACCGCGGAAAGCGGCTCCGGACAAACCGGGGTAATACTCCGTCTCACGTTGAAAAAAGTCGGCGCGACCGCAACCTATGTGGGCATGAGCGGGTTTGAAAGCATCTACGCCGCGCTGGCCAAAGGAGAGATCGATGCCGGTATCCTGCCCATACACTTGCGCATTTCCGGTGAGAGGGAGCACGGCTGGAACATCTTTGAATTGGCCAGTTGGGAAGGCGGCTTTGTTCCGTCGGTTTTTGCCACCACGCGAAAATTGATTGTCTCGAACCGCGATCTGGTGATGCGCACGGTGCGGGGGGTCGTTGAGACCATACACGCTTTCAAGACGCAACCTGACGTGTATATCCCGTTGCTGCAACGCTTCCTGAATATCAGCGACCGGAAGGTCGCGGAAGATTTGTACAAATTCTACGTACCGTTGTTTCCGCAAGCCCCGCGCGTGGCATTGGCAGAAGGAATACAGGCTTTGAGGAGTCATTTTTCCCAAAAATATCCGGCTGCGCAAAAGCTGCAAGAGTCGGATTTTGTGGATTCGTCCTTCATCGATGAACTGGAACAAAGCGGGTTCATCAAACGGCTATACGGCGGGGATGCCAGGCGCTGATGGGGAAACTCGACGGCAGGGTCGCGCTGGTAACCGGCGGGGGGAGCGGCCTGGGGCTGGCGACCGCCCGTTTGTTTCTCGCAGAAGGAGCCCGCGTCGCCATCGCCGGCCGGGATGCCGCCAAGCTGAAGCAGGCGGCAACCAGCATCCCGGGCGGCGAAGGCATCCTGATAGTGCCGACCGACGTCACCGATCCCGGGCAGGTGCACGATCTGGTCGACAAGACAACCAGGCACTTCGGCCGTATCGACGTGCTCGTCAACAACGCGGGGACCAACATCAAGGGCCGCAGGATGCGCGAGCTCACAGTCGACGCATGGCACCAATTGGTCCGCACCAACCTTGACGGCGCCTTTTTCTGCATACGCGAAGTGTTGCCTCAAATGCTGGAACGCAAGGACGGCGTGATCGTGAACGTGAACTCGATCTCGGGAAAACGCACCCACCGCGCTGCGGGAGCCGGCTACGCGGCGGGCAAGTTCGGTTTGCACGCTCTGGCGGGTTGTCTGGCCAACGAGGAGCTGGAAAGCGGAATCCGCGTCAGCAGCATTTACCCCGGTGCGATCGATACGCCACAGCGCTTGACGCGCCCAACGCCTGACACGGCAGAGCAGCGGGCGAAGATGATGAAGCCGGAAGACGTGGCCAACGCCGTGCTGTTCGTGGCGACGCTGCCCCCGCATGTGTCGGTGCCCGAACTGATTATCAGGCCGACAACGCAGGCGTACATTTGAAGGCGCGTGGTGGCTGGCACGCCAGTCGGAGGTGGCGGTCCGCCTACCTGCACTACCCGCATGCGCAAATCCGCGCTTCGGATGCGGCACAGGAATGCTGCGCTGCGTATTTGCGGGTGCTTTTCCCGAGGTCGAGTGGCCGCTTCGTGGAAGCTGGAATGGCGACTCCGGGTTGAGAGCAGCCCGACGCGGGAATCGAAAGCGTGATCACGCAGTCACGCAACCACGCAGTACCCAATCAGGCTTTTCGCACCACCCGCGCGGTTCCCGGCTGTTGTACCTGCTCATGCACCAACGGAATTTCCGTCGCCGCATTCATGCCCGCGATGCGGCCGAACACGATGCACTCGGCGAGATTGCCGCCGCCCTGATACACAAACTGAAACGCCGAGTTTATTTCGCCGGCCGCGTACAAACGCGGAATCGGTTTGTCGTCCCAATCGAGCACTGCGCGCTTGGCGTTTGAACGCAGGCCGCCCTTGGTATTGGGGCCGCCCGGATACAGCGGGATCGCAAAAAACGGCGGCTTACGCAGGTCGCCCATGGTGTCCGGCTCGGCGTTGAAATCAGCGTCGTTGCCGTCGTCGCAATAGCGGTTCCATTGTTCGACTTGCTGTTCGAGCGCCTCCGCATCCATCAGTTCTTTATTTTCAGGATGCTCGCGTATTTTTTGCGCGAGTTCGGCGAGGGTGGCGCCTTGCAGTATCCAGCCGTTTTTCAAGGCGTTTTGATTGCCTTTGTCCCAATCGATATCGTTGTAGGCCGCAGCGGCAGAGCTGACCAGCGCCCCGCTATTCATCAGCGTGGTATCAAAAATCATCCACGAGGGTATGCGCGGATAGGTCAGCGTTACCGTGTCGAAGTGCAGCGCCTCTTTGTAAAAAATATAACGGCTGGGGTCTTTGGTGATGCGGCGTTCGGCGGCATACCGCTTGCCCAGATTATCGACCACGATTTCATTGGGCTTGCCCACGCTTGATGTGTTCAGCCCGATTTTCAGACCATGCCGCCGCTCGGGTATCGCGCAAATCACACGCCCCGCGACACTGCCGACTTTCGATAACGCCGCGCCGATTTTCAGCGCCATGCGGATACCGTCGCCGGTATTCGCGGGCGAGCCGTAGAACGCCCAGCCTTCCTTGCCGGGGCCATCGAGAAAGGCCTTGCGCATGCGCGCGTTGTACTCGAAGCCGCCGCTGGTGATGATCACCGCGCGGCGCGCGTGATAAGTGACGCGCTGGCCGTTGTGCTCGGTTACCACGCCCGTGACCGCACCTTCGTCGTTGACGATGAAGCTTTGCGCTGCGGTGTCGTAATGTACCGGAATCTTGCGCGACTGCACACCCGTCAGCAGGCAGGCGTGAAACGCCTCGCCGGATTCTTTTTGCGATTTGGCTGCGTTCGCGGTGTTACCGGTGGCGCCGGCTTCGTAGACTTCGCCGATGTAGGTGCTGCGCAGGCAGGCATACTGGGCGCGATCCGCACCGGGGAAATCGGTAAACGCCGCGCCCAGGCTGCGGAAGGTTTTAAATTGCGGGTCCAGCCCGCGCATGAATGCCTCGTTCTGCGGCGCGTAGGTGGCCCACGCATGCGCCAGCGCGTCAGAGAATTCCGGCTGCTCGCCTTCAAACTTGTGCGGCAAATTCTCGCCGCTGAACATGGCCTTGGCGTAGGCCTTAATCGATTCAAAATCGCCCTCGGGGCTGGGGCTGTGAAAACCGCCGCCGCTCATGCGCGAGTTGGAGTAGTGCTTCGCTTCGGGCTGTTTTTCGAGAAGGATGGCCTCGACCCCCGCATCGTGTGCGGTGATCGCCGCGCAACCGCCGGCGGCGCCAAAGCCGATGATGACTACATCGGCGTGATGTTCAATCGTAGAGTTTGGTTTCATGTGGCGTTTCTAATTCCGCAGGCCTTGCGGCCTGCGGAAGAAGTATTTTCGATAAAAGAGTTTTTGGTGGAAGCCGATATCTTACCGCTAATGTCCCTTCCCTCTGGCGCGCCGCGCAGGCAAGTTCGCATTGCGGTAGCATTGTGCAACGACATACCACTAGAGATCGAGGAAAATAATGCCCGCTGTCACAACCATCGCTCGTGTGCTTGCTCATACGTTTAGCGCGCTCTGCGCGTTCTGCGCCATTTCAACCGCAGTCGCCGACAACTACCCCAGCCGCCCAATACGCATCATCACGCCCGCGCAGCCCGGTGGCACCACGGATTATCTCGCGCGCCTGCTCGCGGGCCGGTTCACCGAGGTGTGGAAGCAGCAGGCCATCGTCGATAATCGCGCCAGCGCTTCGGGTGTCAATGCGGCCGAGATTACCAAGCATGCCGCCGCCGACGGCTATACCCTGTTTCTGGTCTATCACCAGCACACAGTGAACGCCGCCATCCTTCCCAAGCTGCCTTATCATCCGGTGAACGATTTCACGCCGATTTCGCAGATGACTGCGGCGGGCACCTTGCTCGTCGTCAATCCTTCGCATCCCGCGAAGTCGCTGAAGGAGTTTGTCGACTGGAGCAAGACCACGAAGGAGCCGATCAACTTCGGCTCGGCGGGCATCGGCAGCGGCGGCCATATGGCGGGCGAGCTTTACAAGATGATGACGGGCGTCAAGGCGCAGCACATTCCGTACAAGGGCACCGGCCCCGCGATCATCGATCTCATCGCGGGCCAGTATCACTTTAATTTCGGCGGGTTAGCGCCGGGGCTGACGCAGGTGCGCTCCGGCAAACTGCGCGCTATCGCCGTCTCCGCGCCCAAACGCCTCACCGCGCTGCCGGACATTCCGGCCATGGCCGAGGTATTGCCTGGCTTCGAGGTCGTCGGCTGGTACGGCGTGATGGCTCCCGCCAATCTGCCCAAACCGCTGCTCGCGAAGTTGCATGCCGAGACAGCCGCCTACGTAAAAACGCCGGAGTTCGTCAACCGCCTCACCGCCGACGGCGCGGAAGCAGTGGGCAGCGATCCTGAAACCTTCCGCCAGTTCATGCTGGCCGATATGAAAAAATGGGCCGAGGTGGTGAAGCGCAGCGGCGCGAAATTTAATTAAGGAGCAGCGCAATGCAGCAACGCAATCTGGGTAACGCCGGTCTCAAGGTTTCACTCGTCGGCCTCGGCTGCAACAACTTCGGCGGCGACCGCATTGATCTCGAAGCCTCGCGCAAGGTCATCCACAAGGCACTCGATCTGGGCATCACGCTGATGGATACGGCGGACAACTATGGCAATCGCGGCGAATCGGAAAAAATTCTGGGCGAGTGTCTCGGCGCGCGGCGCAAGGACATCGTGCTCGCCACCAAGTGCGGCTTGCCGATGGATGATGCCGGCACGCTGAAGGGGGCGTCGCGGCGCTACATTCTGTCGGCGGTCGAAGCGAGTCTGAAGCGGCTCAAAACCGACTGGATCGATTTATTCATCATCCATCGCCCCGATCCGCAAACGCCGATTGAAGAAACCCTGCGCGCGCTCGATGATCTGGTGAGGGCAGGCAAGATTCGTTACACCGGCTGCTCAACCTTCGCGGCATGGCAGGTGGTCGAAGCGCAGTGGACCGCGAAGCACCACAACCTGAATCATTTTGTGTGTTGTCAGGATCAATACAACCTGTTCAGGCGCGGTTTGGAAAAGGACATGCAGCCCGTGATGCAAAGCTACGGGCTGGGCTTGATACCACACACGCCGCTGGCCGCAGGCCTGCTGACCGGCAAATACCAACGCAACGCGCCGATGCCGGAAGGCGCGCGCATGACCAAGGAAAAAGGTCAGGCCGATCGCTGGCTCAACAACGCCCACTGGGAAATCGTCGAACGCCTTGACGCATTTTGTAAAGCGCGCGGCCACACGCTGCTGGAACTGGCAATGAGCTGGCTCGCGTCGCGCCCGATGGTGTCGAGCATCATCGCGGGCGCAACGTCGCCCGAACAACTCGAGCTGAATGTGTGCGCGGTGGATTGGCGGTTGAGTGGGAATGATCTGGCGGAGATTGATGCAGCGTTGTAGCGTGCGCTGTGCGCGCGACTCGTTCACAAATATCGTGCAGCGCATCGTAAGCGCCGATCGAATAGTCATAAAAAAATAAATTAAAACAAATGGTTACGTAATACAGGCCATGGCGTGAATAAACCTTCTCCCGCGCTACGCCTCAACGGCCCGCGCCTCGTCGCCGTGGTCTGCGCCGCCCAAGTGCTGGTGCAGCTCGGCGCGTATTTCTGGCCGGCGCTGTTGCCCGGCATGATGCCGTTGTGGGGGCTGACCAATAGCGAAGCAGGCTGGATCACGGCGATTTTTTATGGCGCGTATCTGCTGGCAGTGCCGATACTGGTGACGCTGACAGATCGCATTGATGCGCGCTGGGTGTATTTGTTCGGTGTCGCTTGTACGATCACCGCGCATCTGTTGTTCGGACTGGTGGCCGAGGGCTTCTGGTCGGCGCTGGCGTTGCGTGCGCTGGCGGGCATCGGTTGGGCGGGCACTTACATGACGGGCTTGAAGCTCTTGTCCGATCACGTCGATGAAAAACTGATGTCGCGTGCCACTGCCGGTCACGCCGCGAGTATCGGCATTTCCGGCGGGGTGTCGTTTGCGTGCGCGGATATTCTCGCCGGTGCGTTCGGCTGGCAGTCGGCGTTTCTCGTCGCCGCGGCCACCGCGATCATGGCGTGGTTGATCGTGGCGCTGCTGTCGCCGCGCCGCACGACGCCGCTGCCGCGCGCGGCGGACGGCCACGCGCTGTTTGATTTCAGACCGGTGTTTCGCAACCGCTCGGCGATGGCCTATGCGGTGGCGTATTGCATACACACGCTGGAGATGAACGCGCTGCGCGGCTGGGGCGTGGCGTTTCTCGCTTATGTAGCGGTGAGTACCGGTGCCGAGGCACGTTTTTCACCGACCTATGTGCTGACCGCGCTGGGTGTGATCGGCACCTTTGCCAGTGTGTTCGGCAACGAAGCGGCCATTCGTTGGGGCCGTGTAAAACTCATCACGCTGGCGATGCTGGCCTCGGTGGCGGTGAGCGGCAGCATCGGATTTCTCGGCTCGCTTTCGTATACGCTGGCGGTCGCGCTGATGCTCGTCTATGGTTTTGTGGTGTGGCTGGATTCGTCGTCACTCACCGCGGGCGCGGCGGGCACGGCGGAGCCTTCGCGCCGCGGCGCGACACTGGCGGTGCATTCGATGCTGGGCTACAGCGGCGGATTTGTCGGCCCGCTGATGATCGGCTACACGCTCGATCTCGCGGGCGGTATTACCGGCGACGCACGCATGGCGTGGAGCGTATCGTTCGGGCTGGTGGCGGTGCTGATGCTGCTGGCGCTGGCGGCTTTCCGCTTGATGCGGCCGCGGGAGGTTAGCGGGGATCGCGAATCGCCGGTTCAGCGAAGGCCGGACAGAAACCGCAATCCGGACTAAATCATATCAAGCCGCTAAATTCGTTAAAATCCCGTGGACACACTAACTACGGCACGCGCGCCGTGCTTGCCAATATGCTTCGTAATTTCAAATCACCCGAGTGAAACCACCATGACCACCCGCCCACTGCCGCTTAACGGCTTTAAAGTTCTTGACCTGACCGCGCATCGTGCCGGCCCAACGGCCGTGCGCCAGCTCGCCGACTGGGGCGCCGACGTAATCAAAATAGAGGAGCCCGGCGGGCCCGATGTCGATGCCACCGGCAGCCGGCGCAACGGCCCGGATTTTCAGAACCTGCATCGCAACAAGCGCAGCATGACGCTGAATCTGAAATCGCCGGAAGGCAAAAAAATATTTTTCGACATGGCCAAAGACGCCGACGTGGTGGTGGAAAATTTCCGCTCGACCGTCAAGCATCGGCTCGGCGTCGATTACGAGTCGGTGAGAAAAATTAACCCGCGCATCGTCTACGGCAGCATCTCCGGCTTTGGCCAGGACGGCCCGTACGAAGGCCGGCCGGGCGTGGATCAAATCGCGCAGGGCATGGGCGGCCTGATGTCGATTACCGGTCACGCCGGCGGCGGCCCGGTGCGCGTGGGCATCGCCATCAACGACACCTCGTCGGGCCTCTTGCTCGCCAACGGCATCGTGCTCGCGCTGCTGGATCGCGCGCGCACCGGCGAAGGCCAGTGGGTACACACCTCGCTGATCGAAGCGCAGATTTACATGCTTGATTTCCAGGCGGCGCGCTACCTCATCAAGGGCGATGTTCCCGGGCAGGAGGGCAACAATCACCCCACCGGTACCGGTACCGGCATGTTCCAAACGTCTGACGGCTACATCAATATTGCCGCCGCGGGCGACAAGGTTTGGGTGCGCTTTTGCGAGGCTGCGGGTCTCGCCGATACGCTGACGCATCCCGATTTCAACAGCCCGGCGGCGCGCTCGCAAAACCGCACGGCGTTGAACCAGCGCATTATCGAAGTCGTGCGCAAGCAAACCAACGCCTACTGGCTCGAAGCCATGGAAAAGGCCGCCGTGCCGTGCGGCCCGATCAACACCATCGACAAAGTGTTCGCCGATCCGCAGGTAAAACACTTGGGCATCGCCACGCCCATCGATCACCCGAAGTACGGCAAACAAACCGTCGTCGGCCAACCCATCCACATGAGCCGCTATCCGCAGCCGGAAAAGTTAAAACACACGCCCGATTGCGGCGAGCACACGGACGAAGTACTCAAGGGCCTGGGTTACGATCAGGCGGCGATTGCGGCGTTGCGGGCGAAGGGCGCGGTGTAGCGGCGGGCTCTCTGGAATTTTGTTTGGGCTGATCCCTTCGAAAAGCTCAGGGCCTGCCCCGGACTCGATCCGGGGACGAACGATAAGTTATTGATTCCGTTCGTGGTGAGCTTGTCGAACCATGAGCGGAATCACCTTAATCAGTGTTTCCTTAGGCGCTCTAACAAAGCCCAACGTGATTCATGTCGTGAATTACAGGCGTTGCCAAAGAAAAAGTTGAAACGC
>CAMDDY010000007.1 GCA_945893125.1 Bordetella parapertussis | reverse complement strand
CGCAATCTGATACCGTTCGTCTTGGGTGAGGTGTGTGTAGTTCATTCTTGGCAACTTTAACTTGGTGGTCGAGGGGCTCGGATGCTATCGCACCTCGCCCACCCAACCTATTAATCAGAGTTGCACTTCGAATTTGAACTCGCGAAGCGTTAACAGAATGCACGAGGAACGTTTTTCGGATTGATGGCTCGATCTCCATCGATTGCAAAAGCAACAAACGCCCCTGAATTTCGCAAGCACCTCTAATTGTACTGTGTCACCTCAGAGGGAGATTCAATACCAAAAGATTTTGTCCGTCATAGGGGAAAATCCATTTTTGTAACACAGCACAACTAAGCGCTTACGGTTTTGCACGCCGCACACTCCTACCATTCTCATAACGCGCCCTCCATTAGCGTTGGATCATAGGCACGAAGGCCACCCGGCCTGTGACAACTGCTTTGTCGTGCAGCGGAAATCGTTGATGGACTCGCGACGGTCACCTATGGACTCTGCCGCCTCACGGCTTATAATTCGCTACACTCTGCGGCGGGGCCACGCTGCCCCGCCGATCCGATTTTTTCAAACCACGCGATCATCCCTCAGGAGTTCATCATGTTGACCCTTTATTTCAGTCCCGGCGCTTGTTCCACGGCATCCCACATCGGCCTCGAGGAATCCGGCGCACCGTATACCGAGAAGCCCACGCTGCTCGGCAAACAAGAGCAGAAAACCGAGGCGTATCTGAAGATCAATCCGCGCGGCAAAGTGCCGGCGCTGGAAGTCGATGGCCGCGTGATCACCGAGAACACCGCGATCCTCACTTATCTCGCGCGGCAATATCCGCAAGCGAAGCTGCTGCCGGACGATGCGGTCGAAGCCGCGCAATGCATCGAGACGATGGCGTGGTTGTCGAACATTGTGCATCCGTCGTATCAGCGCACCATGCGCCCCGAACGATTCGCCGACAGTGATGCGGGCAAGGCCGAAGTGGTTGCCGCAGGCAAAAAATCGTTCTGGGCCAATTTGCAGGAAATCGACGCCATGCTGGCGGGCCGCGAGTGGATTGTCGGCAACCGCTTTTCGGTCGCTGATGCCTACGCGCTGGTGTTCTACGGCTGGGGCACACGCTCGGAGTATCCGGTGACGGAACTGAAAAATTACACCGCGTGGAAAGATCGCATGTTGAAGCGCCCGGCAGTGATGAAGGTTCTGCAAAGCGAACAGAATGTGTTGGTGAAATAAAGGAGAACCTCATCATGGCAGGCTTAACCCCCATCCGCCGCGTCGTCACCGGCAACGACGCGCAAGGCCGTTCAAAAGTTCAGTGGGACGGCCCCGCGCCGAACCAGCACGAAGCCTCACTCGGCTCCGGGCGAGGCCACACCGATATCTGGGTGTGGGAAGAAACGCCGCTGCCGATTAACGGCGCCAACGATGACGGCAATCTGCAATATATTTTCTCCGGCCCGCCCGGCGGCGGGCATTTTCGCGTGGTGCAGGCGCGTGCGAAGCCCGCGGATTACGACCGCGCGAAAGACCCCGATGTAATCGCACCGCATCCGCCGAAGCCACGCGCGGGCGGCTACGGGCTGTACGATCGCGGCGGCAACAGCCTGTTTGAATCGGCGATGCACAAAACGCAAACGCTCGACTACGGCATTGTGATCAACAACGGCCGTGATCTGGTGCTCGATGATTGCCGGCTGCCGATGAAAGTCGGCGACATCGTGTGCCAGGTCGGCGCGTGGCATCAGTGGTGTTTTCCCGATGGCGCGCAAATGGCTTTTGACATGATCTGGGCGGATTTCGGCGCGGATGGCAAAGGCCTCGCGCAAGGCAATGACAAGCCGTTTCCCGCGCCCACGCTTCCGGCTGGGGTAAAACCCGCGCGGCGCATCGTCAGCATTGATCGCACGGAAGGCCGCGGTGAGTTAGTGGGCGACACCGCGGCACCGGACGTGCGTCTCGACCCGGCGCGCCCCGGTTATGCCGCGCATCGCCTGTGGGTGGCCGATGGGCATCCGGCAAAAATGGTGTATGAAACCGTGCATCTGCCGCATACGATTGAACCGCCGCCAAGCGGCAGCGTGTGCCGCGTGATCGACTATCCGCCCGATGCGTCGTGGAAAAGCAAAGTCGGCGAAGCGGAGGTGAAAGCATTTTTTAAAGCCATGGGTTCGCCTGGCGCTTCAACGCATTCAGCGAACGCGCCGCATCCCTACATGCAAAAAACCCTTACCGTTGATTTTGTTTGTGTGCTCGAAGGCGAGATCACACTGGTGCTCGACACGCAGGAAGTCATCATGCGGCAAGGCGAGATCGCCGTGTTGCGCGGCGCGAATCATGCGTGGAGCAATCGTTCAGCGAAGCCCGCGCGCATTTCTGTTTGTACACACGACGGCAAGGTATGATTTAAATTCCTTTAAAAACATATACTTACATATGAAACTCTGCATCACACGGATAAGCATTGCCGGTTTTGCGCTGGCACTGGCTGCACATCACGCAACCGCGCAAAACTTTCCCGCGAAACCGATACGCATCGTGGTGCCGCTCGCGGCGGGCGGGCCCGGCGACGTTCTGGCGCGCGCGGTGGGCCAGAAATTGTCCGAGAGCGTTGGCCAATCCGTGGTGGTGGACAATCGTCCGGGTGCAAACACCAACGTCGGCAATGAGTTCGTTGCGAAAGCGCCCGCCGACGGTTACACGCTGCTCGCCACCGCAAGCACGCTGACGATCAATCCCGCGCTGTATCCCAAGCTGCCTTATGACGCCATTCGTGATTTCGCGCCGATCACGCTGATCGGATCGGCGCCGCTGATCCTGGTGGTGCATCCCTCGCTGCCGGTGAAGTCGGTGAAAGAACTGGTGGCGCTTGCCAAGTCCAAACCGGGTCAGATCAACTACGGCTCGGCCGGCAATGGCAGCGTGCTGCACCTCGCCGGCGAAATGCTCAACACCAGCGCCGGCATCAAGCTGGTGCATGTGCCGTACAAGGGCGTGACCAACGCCTTCAGCGATTTACTCGGCGGACAAATCTCCATCATGTTTCCCGGCGCGCCCATCGCGCTGCCGCAGGTGAAAGCAGGCAAGCTGCGCGCGCTCGGCACCACGGGTGCTGCGCGCACCGCCGCCGCGCCGGAACTGCCGCCGGTTGCCGACGCGGGATTTCCCGGCTACGAAATTTCCGTGTGGTACGGCCTGCTGGCGCCAGCCGGCACCGCGCCTGCGGTTATAAACCGCCTGCATACGGAAATCAGCAAGATCGTGCAGTTGCAGGACATCAAGGAACGCTGGGCCGCGCTCGGCGCGGAACCGCTGCACAACACTCCCGAACAATTTGCCGCGTTCCTCAAGACGGATCTGGTGAAATGGGTCAAGGTCGTGCGCGAATCGGGCGCGAAGATCGACTGACGCGGCACACGCAAAAACCTATTCCGCGCGCAACCCCGCCTGTTTCACGATCGGCGCCCACTTCGCGATCTCCGCGCGTATCGCTGCGGCGAATTGATCCGGCGTATCGGCGATCACCTCGTACGCTTCTCCCCGCAAGCGCTGCTGCACATCGGGCAGCTTTAAAATTCGCACGAGTTCGCCATTGAGCCGCTCCACGATGGCACGCGGCGTCGCAGCCGGCGCCAGCACGCCGTACCACGCGCCCGCTTCAAATCCGGGCAAGCCGGCTTCCGCCACCGTCGGCACCTCGGGCATCAGCACCGAGCGTTGCAAGCTGCCGACAGCGAGCGCGCGCAAGCGCCCTGCTTTCACCTGCGGCACGGACTGCGCGACGTTGCCGAACGACAGCGACACTTCGCCACTCATCGCCGCCGTCACCGCGGGCGAATTGCCTTTGTACGGCACCACGATCACGTTGATGCCCGCCGTCTTTTTAAAAAGCTCGGCCGCCAGTTGCGACGGACTGCCGCCGCACGACCAGGTGATTTCACCGGGACGCGCGCGCGCGAGCGCAATCAGTTCTTTCACCCCGCGCGCCGGCAGCGACGGATGCGCAATCAACAAGTACGGCGCAAGCCCGATGCGCGTCACCGGGGCAAAATCTTTCACCGTGTCATACGACAACTTCGCAAACAGGCTCGCATTGATGCCGTGTGTGCCGTTGGTCGCCATGCCCAGCGTATAGCCATCGGGCGCGGCACGTGCGGTGAGTTCCGCGCCCACCACGCCGTTCGCACCCGTGCGGTGATCCACGATCAACTGCTGCCCCCACGACTCCGCCATTTTCTGGCCGAGGGTGCGCACCAGAAAATCCGTCGGGCCACCGGGGCCGAAGGGCACGATCACGCGGATGGGCTTTGCAGGATAGTTTGCAGCGGTTTGCTGCGCGTGGGCCGCGCACGCAATCATGCCGCACGCCGCCAGCGCCACGCCCGCCGCGCCGGGAAATTTGTTTCGCATTGCCGCTCCAATGAGGGACATCATGCCGCCATTCTATGCGATGCGGGAGGGCTCGCCGGCAGCGCTACTTCGCCAGCCCGATATCCACCAGCACGCCCTTCATGTCCGCGTAGTCCTTGTCGAGTTCCTTGGCAAATTGCGCGCTGCCGAGAAACACGTTCGACCACACGTTTTTTTCGAGATCATCTTTCCACTCGGGCGCGTCGGTCGCTTTGCGCAGCACGCCCTCCCAGTAGGCGATCTGCGCCGGCGTGAGTCCTTTGGGCGCCAGCACCGCGCGCCACGCGCCGAACACCACGTCGATGCCTTGTTCCTTCCACGTCGGCACATTGGCCATCACGCCCGTCAAGCGCTGCTTGGCGCTGGTGGCAACCACGCGCAATTTTCCGGAGGCAACATGGCCCACCACGTTGCCCGCCGCCGTGGTCACCAGATCAATGTGCCCGCCCATTAGATTGGGAATCGCTTCGGCCGAACCCTTGAATGCGATCGCTTTTAATTCACGCGGGCTGCCGCCGATCGCCTTCATCAGCAAACCTGCGGCGATGTGATTGTGGCTGCCGAGCAACGGCGAGAATCCGGTGGCGACCGATTTCGGATCCTTGCGCAGCCGCGCAACCAGATCCTTGCCGCTCGCCATGGTCCCGCCGGGGTTGACCGCATACACCGTGTAATCATCGAACAGCGACGCAATCGGCGTGAATTCAGAGTGATGCAGCTTGCCCGAACCGGTAATGTGATTGGTCAGTATCGGCGGGCCGGACACCACCAGTATGTGCGGATCAGCCGCATGCTGATGCACATAGGTGTACGCAATATTGCCACCGCCGCCGGACTTATTGACCACGGTGAGCGACACCGGCAACGCCTTGGTCGCCAGTAAAATACGCTCGATGGTGCGCGCGGTTTTGTCGTTGCTGCCGCCCGGCGGATTGGGCACCACGAGTTCGACATTTTTTGTCGGAACCCACGCTTGTGCGTGTGCCACGCCTGCCGGGCCTACCAAGGCAATTGCAGCCAGGAATACAACAGAGATTCTGCTTTTCATGAATTCAACTCACAGTGATGGATGTTGTTTGTACTGCGGTAAAGCCCTTGTCGCCGCTCCATCGAAATTCCAGCGTGCCGCTTTCGACGGCCAGCGTGGAAAACTGAATATACGGATTCGCCGATATCGACGGATGTAATTCGGCGCGAAATACTTCCACGCCGTTATACAGGCAAACAAAGGTGGTGATGATGTCGCGCGGAATCGGTGCGCCCAGATGCGTGCGGCGAAAACCGGTTTCCATCTGGTGCGCCACCAGCGTTTTGATGTCGATGATCTCGCCGCGCTTCGCGTTTTTGGGCACGTCCAATCGTACATTCGGGACGTTGGCGGTACTCACGCGGGCAGTTCCTCAAGACACGCGGCCAGCGTCACGATCATAAACACGCTGTCCGACCAGAACGAACCGTCGCTCAGTTCGGCGATCGCCACCACGTTTTGCGTATCGGCGAGCCGCACGCGCGTCGCCACGTACGCGCGCCCCGCGCGCGGCCCCAGACGAAAGCTCGCCATCTCTGGCAGCGGATTGCGCTCGGTAAATACGTGTATGGCCTTGACGTGATCCGCGTCGCTCATCGGGCTATCCACGCTCACCGTGAGCGGCACCAGATGACCGTTTTCCACCAGCGGCGGCACATCGAGTTTGACGCGGCCTTTGTTGATGGTTTTTGTGCCCACCAGTTTGCGAATGGCTTCGGGCATATTGTTCAGCGGCGTGCGCACCATCTGCGCAAGTGTGGCGGCCGGCAGCAGGGTTGCGCCGGCGATGCCGCTGGATAGCACAAGAAATTTTCGCCGCGATGGAGACGCCATGGAATCCAGCCAATACTACTGCCCTGCCACGAACCCCCTTCCCCTTCAGAGGGAAGGCTGGAATGGGGGTGGGGTAGCGGCCGTGGCGCCCCATCCCCACCCTACCCCTCCCCTTGAAGGGGAGGGAATTTGCACTGAAACTAAATGACCAAACTACACCATCGTATAACCAAGATTCTTCAACGGCACGCTACGCAGCCGTTTGCCCGTCGCGGCAAAAATCGCGTTGAGCACCGCCGGCGCGGCCACGCAAATCGTCGGCTCGCCGATGCCGCCCCAGAAACCGCCGGAGGGCATCACGATACATTCGATTTTCGGCATCTGCGCGATTTTCATCGAGTTGTAGGTGTTGAAATTCTCCTGCTCCATACGGCCGTTTTTCAGCGTGCATTCCTGATCGAACAGCGCCGACAAGCCGTACACGAACGAGCCGGCGATCTGCCGCTCGATCTGCGCCGGGTTTACCGCATAACCGGAATCGGTGGCGGCAACGATGCGATGCACCTTCACTTTGTTGTCGCTGCTCACCGACACCTCGGCACACGCGGCAACAAAGCTGTTGAACGCCTTCATCTGCGCCAGACCGCGAAACACACCCTTCGCCGCAGGCTTGCCCCAACCAGCTTTTTCCGCCACCGCGTTCAACACCGCGAGGTGCTTGGGATTGTCTTTCATCAGCTTGCGGCGAAACTCGAGCGGATCCTGCCCTGCGGCATGCGCGAGCTCGTCCATGAAACACTCGGCGTAAATCGCGTTCTGATTGATATTCACGCCGCGCCAGAAACCCGGCGGCACATGCGGGTTGCGCATCGCGTGATCGACCAGCAGATTGGGTATGCCTTTATAACCGAACTCAAATTCGCCGCCGCGCGCCAAGCCCTGAAACGTTGCCGGGTCCATGCCCTTTTGCAGCGCTTCCGGTCGCACCGCGGCCAAAATCGATTGACCGGAAATGCGCATATGCAGCGCGGTGAGATTGTTGTTCGCATCGAGACCGCCCACCATCTTGGCCTGCGTGACCGGATGGAAGCGCCCCTGACGCATGTCTTCTTCGCGCGACCACAACAGCTTCACCGGCACACCCGGCATTTCTTTGGCGATACGCACGGCTTGCGTGACGTAATCATGAAATGCGCCGCGCCGGCCAAAACCGCCGCCGCAGTGAATTTTGTACACCTCGCACTTGTCGGCGGGCAAGCCCGATGCCGCCAGCGTCGCGGCAAAAGCAGCTTCGCCATTTTGCGTCGGCACCCACACTTCGCACTTGTCGGCGGTGTAACGCGCGGTGGCGTTCATCGGCTCCATGCACGCGTGGTTCTGGTACGGATACGAGTACACGGCTTCGACTTTTTTCGCGGCACCGGCAAGCGCCGCCTTGGCATCACCCGCATCGTTGCCGACAAACGCCTGCTCGGCGTCCAGACCGGCTTTGAGTATTTCGGCAACCGATGCACTCGACACCTTGGCATTCGCGCCTTCGTCCCACACAATGGGCAATGCATCGAGCGCGGTTTTGGCTTGCCACCACGTGTCGGCGATCACCGCCACCGCAGTGTCGCCCACCTGCACCACCTTTTTCACGCCCTTGCGGCCGGTCACCTTGGCGGCGTCAAAACTTTTGACCTTGCCGCCAAATACCGGGCATTCCATGATGGCCGCATTCAGCATGCCGGGCATTTTCAGATCGGCGCCGTAGACCTGCTTGCCGGTGAGCTTATCCACCGTATCCAGACGCTTGACCGATTTGCCGATGACTTTCCAGGTTTTCGGGTCTTTCAGCGCCACGTCTTTTGGCGGCGTGATGCGCGATGCGGCTTCGGCGACTTTGCCGTACGTCGTGGTGCGGCCCGACGGCGTGTGCGTAATCACGCTGTTGGCAGCGCTGCATTCCGACGGCGGCACTTTCCATGCATCGGCCGCAGCCTGAATCAGCATGGTGCGCGCGGCGGCGCCGCCTTCACGCACATACTGATGCGACTCGCGAATGCCGCGGCTGCCGCCGGTGGAGAAATCGCCCCACGCGCGCTTGCGCGCCACGCTTTGCCCCGGCGTGACATATTCAGTGGTGACTTTTGTCCAATCGCATTCGAGTTCCTCGGCCACCATTTGCGCGAGGCCGGTGAGCGTGCCCTGCCCCATTTCAGTCCGGGCAATGCGGATCACCACGGTGTCGTCGGGCTTGATCACCACCCAATGCGTGATTTCCGGCGCGGCGCCCTGCGCACTCACCGCGTCCGGACCAAACGGCGGCAGCTTCAACCCCAGCGCAAGGCCGGTACCGGCGGCGGCAGTGCCCACCACGAATGAGCGGCGGGACACTTTAGGCATATCGATTTTCATGGCGTTTCCCCTTAGGCTTTGGCGGCGGCGTGGATCGCTTCGCGCACTTGTTGGAAAGTACCGCAGCGGCAGATATTGGTAATGGCGGCATTGATATCGGCATCAGTGGGCTTGGGCTTGCTGGCGAGCAGCGAGGTCACCGCCATGATCATGCCCGACTGGCAATAGCCGCATTGCGGCACTTCGTGATCGTGCCAGGCTTTTTGCACCTTGGTCAGCACGCCGTTCACGGCGAGGCCCTCGATGGTGGTGATTTTTTTGCCTTCCGCCGCGCTCACCGGCATCACGCACGAGCGCACCGGCGCGCCGTCGACGTGAACCGTACACGAGCCGCACTGCGCCACGCCGCAACCGTACTTGGTGCCGGTGAGACCGACATGTTCGCGTATCGCCCACAGCAGGGGCATGTTGGATTCAACGTCGATATCGAAAGTTTTGCCGTTCACGTTTAGTCGTGCCATGGTGCCTCCTTTTTTAAACCGGGAAAATGAATTCAATTGGTAATTTCAACTGCTGCATTATTGGTCATCGTCCACGGAAAAACAAGCATTTGCCGACGCGCAACATTAGCTGGCCCAAATGCCGAATCTATCCCGTACAATGCCGCTTATTACAATGCAAAAAAACGATTTCATTCGCCGGAAAAGAGTCATGAAACGAATTCACGTCATCAGCGTGGCCTGCGCCCTGCTGGTGCCATGCCACAACGGCGCGGCACAGGCGCAATCCGCCGCCTACCCCACGCGGCCCGTGCGCTTTATCGTCCCCTATCCACCCGGCGGCACCACCGACATCGTGGCGCGCGGCATCGCCGGCAAAATGGGCGAGCGCCTGGGGCAGCAGTTCGTTATTGATAATCGCGGCGGCGCCAGCACCATGATCGGCGCCGACCTCGCGGCCAAATCCGCGCCCGACGGCTATACGCTGTTGCTCGCCACACAAACCACGATTTCGATCAACCCGCAGGTGTTCAAGCAGATTCCGTACGACGTAATGAAAGATTTCGCGCCCATCACGCCGGTGGTGTATTTTCCGTATGTGATCGCGGCGCATCCGTCGTTTCAGGGCAAATCCATCGCCGATTTAATTGCGCTCGCCAAGGCCAAACCCGGCAGCATCGCCTACGGCACGCCGGGCACCGCATCCACCAACCATGTCGCGGGCGCGTTACTCGAGACCATGGCCGGCATCAAGCTGCTGCACATCCCGTTCAAGGGCGCAGGCCCCGCGCTCACCGCCACCCTCGGCGGCGAAGTGCCGCTGGTGATCACCGGCATAGCCACGGTGTTGCCGCACGCGAAGACCGGCCGCGCGCGCATTCTAGCGTTCTGCGCGGAGAAGCGTCATCCGAATTTTCCCGATGTGCCATCCACCGGTGAAGCGGGATTGAAGGGCTACGACGGCGGCACCTGGTTCAGCGTGGTGACGCGCGCGGGCACGGCACCGGCCATCGTCAACACGCTGAACAAGGAAATCATCGCCGCACTTGCCACACCGGAAGTGAAAGAGCGCTTCACCGCAATCGGCTTTGATATCCGCACCAGCACGCCGGATGAATTTTCGCGCTTTATCAAGGACGATATGGCGCGGGTGGCGAAGGTGATCAGGTCGTCCGGAATAAAAGCCGAATAGCAGGCCGACCATGATGCCGGGTTACTCACGCCGGCGGAGGGAACCCGCTAGCCGTGGCCCAACTGCGCTTCGATTTCCGCAAAGGTGCTCGCGACGCTGACGGTCTGCATGGCCATGCCCAGTTGCCTGACTATTTGCGTGGTGGAAAAAATACCGCGCAAGCGGATTGGGGTTTTCTCGATACGCTCAACCACCAGCACATGCTGACGTCCGGCTTGCTTTAGCGTGGCAACGATATGACCGACCTTGGCCGATCGCACCTGTTCAAAGTCGAGCACCTGAAGGCTCGCGCACGGCGACATCACATCTCGGACCAGCACTTCGTCGTGGTGTATGCCATGCCGTACCGCAACTTGCACCGGTAATTCACCCAATATGACATCCGCGGTAATCACACCCATCACCTTGCGATCCTGATCCACCACCAACAGCAACCGGACGCCACGCTGCACCATGCGCCGGTGCGCTTCATCCACGGTGTCGCCGGCAAGAACAATCACCGCGGCAACGCGTGCCAGGTCGGTCATGGCGTCCGTTGCGGGACTATCCAACTGCACACGGTCCAGCGCGGGTTGCGTGGGCTGGGCATAACCCGTGCCGTGCGGTAACGCCATAAACGGCAACGTGGAATAGTTTCTAAGCATGCTTTCCTCCTCGGTTCGCGGTTTGGAAAACTACAGTCACTCTTCACTGTTGGACACTGTATCCCGCGTGTGCGCAGTGGTCAACCACGCACTGTTCGATGCACCGTACGTCCCACGCCTCACTCCGCCTTCACCCCGGTGCGCTGAATGATTTTTGCAAAGCTGGCGATTTCAGTCTTGATAAACGCCGCGAATTCGTCGGGCTGATCCGCGACGATGAGATATCCGAGATCAACCAGGCGCTTGTGGGTGGCGGGTTCGTTCATCGCGGCAACGGCGCCGGCGCGTATTGCGGTCACGATGTCACGCGGCGTTTTTACCGGCACGAAAATGCCGTACCAGTTGCCCGCCTGATAACCGTCGTAGCCGGATTCCGCGATGGTGGGCAATTGGGCAAACGCGTTCAGACGTTTTAACGTGGTCGCCGCCACCACGCGCACGCGCCCCTGGCGCACATACGGCAGGATAGACGCCATCGGTGCGAAATACACCGACACTTCACCGGCGATGATCGCGGTCACCGCTTCGCCGCCGCCGCGGTACGGTACATGCACGATGTTCACACCCGCCATGCCCTTGAACAGTTCCCCGGCCAGAAACGTGGCGCTACCCACGCCGGTGGAAGCGTAGTTCATTTCGCCGGGCCGAGCCTTGGTGAGCTTCACCAACTCGGCGACGGTTTTCACCGGCAGCGAGGGATGCACCACCAGCAGGGATGGCGACGAAGCAAGCTGAGTGACCGGCGCAAAATCCTTGATGAGATCGTACGGCAGCTTGCGATACAGGCTGACGTTGGTAGCGTGCGTGCTGCTCGCCTGAAACAGCGTGTAACCGTCGGCCGGCGACTTGGCCGCGATGTCCGCGCCCAGGTTGCCGGCGGCGCCGGTGCGATTGTCCAGTATCACCTGTTGGCCGAACACCTGCGTCATGCCTGTCGCAACGATGCGGCCGATGGTATCGGCGCCGCTGCCGGCGGACATCGGCACGATGTAACGCACGGTTTTCACCGGATAGCTTTGCGCGGCGGCGTTGAGCGTAAACAAGGTTATCAACCCGAGGACTGCCCGCGCGGCTAACTGGGCGATTGATTTTTCAAACATCAAGACACCTCACAGGTATGCACCTTTCAAACAAAAGCGCCCGCTTCGATCTCATCGTGGATGGTGTTCAGAAACGGCAGCGCATAATGCAGTATGGGAAATCCGCCGGGCAGCGACGCGGCTTCCATGCCTTCGAGCAACTCGCGCACGCTCGCGCCTTCACGCACCGCGCGGCGCAGATGCCCATCCAGCGTCGGAAACGTGCGGTAGGCCAGCACCACGCACGCCACCAGTTCGCGGATTTTTACCGGCAGCACGGGCGCGGCGGGCGTCCACACCAGCGCGGTGATATCGCGCCGCGCGCCGTCGTAGGCCGGGTCCATCTGGTCCAGCCATGCCCACTCGCGCATGCCGCGCGACACCGGGCCGGTGGCCGATTTATTGGCGCTGGCCGTGGCGGCCGGCGCCGCTACTTTCACGCCCACAATGTTGTCGCCGAATTCTTCGTGCAGCGTCATGAAAAACGGCAACGCGTAATGCAGCGCTGGAAATCCGTCGAGCACCACCGCGGCCTGAAACGCCTCCAGCATGTCGCGCAAGGTCGCGCCTGCCGCCAGCGCGCGCCGCAGATGCTTGTCGATCGTGGGATCGCGGCGGCAGCCGAGCACAACGGCCATGATAATTTCGCGGTATTTCACCGCCAGCGCCGGCGTTGGCGTCCCAGGCGCTTCGACCAGTTGCGCCAGCTTGCGCCGCGCGTCGTCGTAAGCCGGATCGATCCGCGCCAGCCATTCAAATGTCTCGATTGCATCCTGCGCCATCGTTTTCATCTCCTGCGCTGCTACAGCGCGTTGACGCTAATATTCGCGTCTTTAATCAGCTTGCGCTAGATTTGCAGGTCCGACGCGATGAGTTCCTGAAACGCCTCCGGCGTGGAGGTAGCCGGCTCCAGGCCGTTGTTGACGAAATGCCGAATCATCGCCGGTGTCTGCATGCCCTTGTTCATCACCGCATTGAGTTTGTCGATGATGGGCCGAGGCGTGCCCAACGGCGCGACCAGCCCCCACCAGCCGGTGTTGTTATAGCCCGGCACGGTTTCGGCGATGGTGGGCACATCCGGCGCGCTCTTGATGCGACGCGTAAACCCCACGCCCAGCACTTTGAGCCGCCCGGTGGGCACGTGCGGCAGCACTGTGGGCAACGAGGTCACGCCCACATGCATTTGCCCGGCGATCAGGTCGGTCAACATCGGGCCGCCACCCTTGTACGGCACGTGCAGCATGTCGATGCCGGTCATTTTCATCAGCAGCACGCCGCCCACGTGGTTGGGCGTGCCGGTGCCCGATGAACCAAAATTCAGTTTACCCGGCTGCGTTTTCGCAAACGCGATGAATTCGCGCATATTATTCGGCGGCAACCCGCCGAACGTGACCAGCGAATACGGCACATAGGTCGCGATGCCGATGGTGGCAAAATCCTTCAGCGGATCGTAGGTGAGCTTCACCCCCAGCGCCGGGCCGGAGACCATCCCGCCGGTGGTGGCGAGCAGCAGCGTGTAGCCATCCGGCGCGGCCTTGGCAACCAGCCCATGACCGAGTGTTGCGCCCGCGCCGGGGCGACTGTCGATTACCACCTGCTGACCGAGGGCTTCGGTGATGCGTTCGCCGAGTGCGCGCGCGGTAAAATCCGTGCCGGCGCCGGGTGGATAGGGCACGATCAGGCGGATGGGTTTGGTGGGATACAACGCTGGCGCTTGCGCATGCGCGCCGGCAGATGCAACAGCCAGCCATCCGGCAAGCGCTGCCTTGCACACAACCGCGCACGTGTTGCCGGTCATCCCGCGCCTGATGCTCAACATCATCCGCCAATCCTCAACGCACCGCCACCGGCGCCACCGTCGAACCCGTGCCGCCCTGCATCTTCAGCGGCTGCATCATGAAGGCGAATTCATGCACGCGCTTAGCGGCCATTTCGTCGAGCTTCAGGTTTTCGAGCAGGTGAACGCCATTCACCACCAGCGCAATCTGATGCAGCGGCAGCGAAATCTGCGCATCGGGATTGGGCGACACCTCCACCGGGCCGTTGTCTGAGCCGAGCAGCATCGGATCCTGCTTGATCAACCACTCGGCGGCGGCCACGCCGATGCCCGGATTGCTTTTCATATAGCGCGCGTTCTCCTTGCCCCACAAGCGGCCCCAACCGGTGTTGATAATCACGGCATCGCCGGGTTGCAGCGTCAGGTTTTGCTTTTGCAGCGCCTGCTGCAAATCCTGCACGGTGATTTCGTAGGCGTCGGGCAGCGTGTCCACGCCTTTGAGTCCGGCCACGTCGATCAGCACGCCGCGTGTCATCAGCATGCCGACTTTTTCGATGCCCATTTTGGTAAAGCCGTTGCGCGAGGAAATTTCGCTGATCTTGAAACAGTTATACAGACTGTCGCCGTGGCTCTGGTGGGTAAAGCCGTCAAACTGCGTGCCGATTTGCCCCAGCTCCGTGGTGACCAGTTCTTCGTTACTGCCGCGGTTATTGGATTGCGGATTGATGAATGTGCGCTTGGTATGCAGATTAAACTGGCGCGTGGATTGCAACGGCATGCCCTGGCGCAACACATGGCCCATCTCGATCACTTCGCCGGTGCGGATCAACTGCGCCGCCTTCATCACCGAGGCTGGCTTCATGTGATTGGCCGAACCGCGTTCGTCGCCCGCGCCCCACTTCGACGGACAGCGCGCGCTATCAGCCGGCGGCCGCCACGATTGCGCGGCTGCGCTGGTGATGGTGAGTGCAGCGGCTGCTGTTACAAATAACATTGCGCTGATTTTGTTCATGATGAGCTCCACGTTGGGTAAGGTGAACTGGGTGAACTACCGCACACGATATCAATCATAAAAATATCAATAAAAACATATACTTACAACACAATACGCCTCGCTACGCTTTCGGCGCCGGATGAATGTTATCCACCCAAAATACGGCCTCGGGTTTTTCAACCACGGGGATATCGAGGTTGACCACCACCGGCTCCTGCCCGCTGCGCACCAGCACGCACGATAGCGGCTCGTCGTCGTTGGCGTTGATCTCCTGATGCGGTACGTACGGCGGCACGTAAATAAAATCGCCGGGCCCGGCCTCGGCAATGAACTCCAGCTTGTCGCCCCAGCGCATGCGCGCCTTGCCGCTGACCACGTAAATCACGCTTTCCACCGGGCCATGATGATGCGCGCCGGTCTTGGCCTTGGGGTGGATCACCACCGTGCCGGCCCAGAGTTTTTCCGCGCCCATCTTCGCATGCGTGATCGCCGCCGCGCGATTCATGCCCGGCGTTTGCGCGGTGTTGGTGTCGAGCTCATTGCTTTTCACCACACGCACGCCGTGAAATTTCCATTGGGATTCGGTGGGTTTTTCCATTTTGATGATTCCCCATCACACGTTCATTCAGCCCAGTATACAGCGCCGCCACCGGCACGGCCCCTATCGCTTGGCTGGTTTTTTCTCTTCCGCGAACACCTCCTGCGCCACGCGCACCGCATCACGCATCACCGGCACACCCGCGTAGACCGCGCATTGCTTCAGAACGTCACGTAACTCGGCCTTGGTGCAGCCGTTGTTGCGCGCCGCGCGGATATGCGTCTTCAATTCCTCGCGGCATTTCAGTGCCGTGAGCAATGCCACGTTGATGAGGCTGCGCGTTTTGCGCGGCAACCCTTTACCCGACCAGAATTCGCCCCACACATAACGCGTGGTAAAAATGCGCAGCGGAGTCGAAAAATCATCCTCTTCGCGAACAATGGCGGCTTCGCGTCCCGCACCCAGCACTTCGCCGCGTGTTTTCATGCCTTTTCGGTAGAGCGCGTCTTTTTTCATGGCATTCCTTTTCGATACGGTAAGATGTTGCAAATGATTATGCCACGCACCGCGCACACCGGCACTTGCCTGATATTCGCGTTATTCGCAATGGCCGCGCTTGCCGCCGCAGCCGCTCATGCGCAGCAGTTTCCCAACAAGCCCATCCGTCTGCTGGTCGGCTTTCCGCCCGGCGGCGGCACCGATATCGTGGCGCGCATCCTCGCACCCAAGCTTACCGCCGCGTGGCATCAACAGGTCGTGATCGACAACCGCACCGGCGCCACCGGCACCATCGCTGCCGGTGTGGTGGCGCGCGCCGCGCCCGACGGCTACACGCTGCTGATGGGGCACGCCAGCACCAACACCATTGCGCCCGCGCTCTACGCCAAACTGCCGTTCGATCCGCACAAGGATTTCACACCTGTGACGCTCGCCGGCTCGGTGCCGCATCTGGTGTCGGTGCATCCCTCCGTGCCGGTACGCAACATCAAGGAATTGATCGCGCTGGCGAAGGCCAACCCCGGCCAGTGGACAACGCCCTCTTCCGGCCACGGCAGCATGTCGCACATCGCGGGCGAAGTGTTCAAGCACGTCACCGGCACCAACTTCACGCACGTTCCGTATAAGGGCGCGGGATTGTCGGTGCAGGACTTGATCGCGGGGCAAGTGAAGGTCAGCTTCGATACCACGGCGGCGGTGATGCCGTTCGTGAAGTCAGGCAAGCTGCGCGCGCTGGCGGCAGCCGCACCGAAGCGACTAAGCTCACTGCCGGAATTGCCGACCGTGACGGAAGCCGGCGTAGCGGGTTATGCGATGTCGAGCTGGTACGGCGTATTTGCGCCGGCGGGCACACCCGCAGCCATCGTGCGCTCGATACACATCGAATTAAATCGCGCGCAGGATCTGCCGGATGTCAAAGCGCATATGGAACAATTAGGCTCCGACGATACGCGCACACCCACGCCCGAGATTTTTGCGGCGCTGGTGAAAGCGGAGCTTATACGTTTCGCCAACGTGGTTAAGGCTGCGGGAATTAAGATCGAGTAAGTAACCCTACCACCTCGTCATTCTGGCGCAATACGTAGTACGCAGGATGGGTGAAACCCATCATTCAATCTCAGACCAGCGATGGGTTACGGCCATTGGCCAGTACCCATCCTACAGACCGTGTGGTTCTTGCGTGCCCGGCTTAGGATGATTTCTCAAATCCGGCACACCTCGTCCCCACACCCCAAATCGCGATCCGCTTCCATCAGCAATTGCTCAAACATTTCCGGCACGCGAATCTCACGCCCTATGACACGCGGGCTGTAGCCCTGCAGCCAGAAGCTATTGGTCGGATGTCCCCCGCCGGCAACGATGATGATAAAGTTTTCCGGCTTTAACGTAATCGGCCACGGATCAACTTTCGCACTTGCCTGCGTCAGTGGATTGGCGTCGATTTCGATCCACGCGGTGCCGCCGTTGCGTTTGATTTCTGTTTGCGGAATGCGTGAGTGCTCATAAAAAAACTCGCGCATCTTCGGCTTGTTCCAGCCGAGCTTGGCCATGTTGTTGGCCACCACGCCCGGAATCAGAATTGCGCCCGGCGTACCCTTTTCGTAGCCGCTTAAGTTGGTGTAATTCGGCACGCGCATGAATTCGGCCATGCGATACATGCCCTGTGTGGCGTCTTCTTCGGGTGTTTCTTTTTTCGCGCCGCGCCGCCGCGCGTTGGTTGCACCATTGCTGAAAAACACCGACACCGAATTGGCTTCGCGTGCAAAGCCGTGGCGCTCCGTGGCATGCGTGGGCCACGCGTCGGGAAGGTTATCCTCGTCCTCGGCAAACACCATGTTGACGCTGCGCATGCCGCCATAGTTGGCCATCGCGCCGATGCCGGGCAGCGCGCCACCGACATTTTGCTGAATCAATCTGAGCGCGCGACCGATGCTCGCCCCTGCCGGACGCTGCGGATCGGGGCCCAGGCAGCCGAAGCCGCTATTCAAACGAATTTGCTTCGCAATCGGGCCATTGACGACGACCACCGGAAACGCGCTGCCGGAGGCCGCCTGCAATTGCTCGGCGTTGGTTTCGGGATGCAAAAAAGCTTCGACCGCCGCGATCAGCACCGGCAGATATTCCGGGCGGCCGCCCGCCATCGCCAGCGACACCGCGCAGGTTTCAACGGTAGTGATGCCGCCGCGCGGTGGAAATTTTCCGACCACGTGATCGCGCGGCAACGGCGTGCCGCGCAGGATGCGATCCACCCGCGATTGGGTGGCAGGCCACAGAGGCAAACCGTCGCCCCACAGATTGGTGATGGCGAGATCGTTCGCGCGTTGCAGCGCATCTTCGTAGGTGTCGCCCTCCACTTTCAGCATCGGCGCCGCGCCGGCTTCGGCCTTGGCATACACCGATTGCCAGCGTGTGAGCCCGTCGTAGAACTCCTGCTTGCGCGCGGTGAGCGCGGAGATATCGCTGCCCGGCAAAAACATATCAATTGGAAACAGGATCATCGCTGCATCGGGCGCGAGACCCAACCCCGAGATCGCATTGGTCATCACGCCTTTGAAATCCGCCCGCGTCAGCGTGACGGTGGGGATGCCCAACGCTTCAATTCTAGCGGCTGCACGGCCGCAGGCTGTGGCGCAGGAGCCTCAAGCCGCGTTGCCGATAATGACGGCATCGACCCCGCTATCTTTCACCATCATTGCGGTTTGTTCCTCGCCAATCAGCGCGTTGCCCTGCGGAAACGCATCGATGGGCAGAATTTCCACATCCGGGAAATCTTTTTCAAACAATTCCTTAATCAGCGGCAGCGTGCGAAACGCCTGCCATTGCTCGTTGGTGACGAAGCCGATTTTTTTGCCGGCGATGCCGTTAAGGCGCGGCGCGTGCAGCTGCGTGATTTCAATCGCGCCGCTTGGGTCGTGAAACTCGAGTTGTACCATGGCTTTCTCCAATGAATCAAACGGGCAGCATCGTAGCATGTAGATGCTGCAACGTCCCCTTCCCCATCACGTCGTCGTTCCCGCGCAGGGGTTATAACGTGATTGCCATATCCGCCTACTTCGTCAACGCCAACTCCTTCAAAAACGCGCGCAGTTGCACGTCATCGCGCTCCATCTGCTTGCGCGCCTCCGCGCCGGGCAGATATTCGTTGGTCCAGAAATTCTCTTCCAGCGTTTTTTTCCACTCCGGCGATTCGGTGAGTCGCTTGAACACGCGCTCCCAGTAGGCCAACTGTGCGGGGGTCATGTTTTTCGCGCCCAGAAACGTGCGTGAATTCGACACCACGGCGTCAAAACCCTGCTCGCGCCACGTCGGCACATTCGCCAGCACGCCGCCCAGCCGCTGCGGCGCGGCCACCGCGACCACCCGCACCTGATTGGCGCGCGCGAGCGAGGCTGCCAGCGCCGCCGTTACCGGCGCCACATCGACATGCCCGCCCATCACCGCCGTGGTGGCGGCGCCGCCCGACGGAAAAATCACGTTGCGGGTTTTCTTAATATCAACACCGCCCAGATGCAGCGCCACGGCGAGACCCTGATGATTCGGATTGCCGATGCTGGTGGCGATGCCGAGGCTCACCGAACTCACATCCTTTTTCAGCCGCTCGACGAGATCGGCGCCGCCTCTGATTTGCGAATCAGGTTTTACCGTCACGGAAATATATTCGGCAAAAAGATTCACCACCTGCGTGTATTCCAGAAAACTCGGCCCGCGCCCGACGATGTTATTGGTAAGCATCGATTTGTTGGCGAGCACCAGATGATGCGGGTCGGCCTGCTGCGCGACATAGGCGTATGCCACCGCGCCGCCGCCGCCGGGCTTGTTGACCACGTTCATCGGCACGTCCACCGCCTTCTGCTCCTGAAACACCTTGGTCATCAGACGCAGAATATTATCCGAGCCACCACCGGAGGCGTTGATCGCCACCAGCTCCACGGGCTTGACGGGTTTCCAGGCAGGCTCGGCGGCGAAGCAGGTGGTTACGGCGAGCATCATCGCCATTGCGCACGGTATGAAATGAGCGGGTTGCATGTTCAGAAATCCTCCTGCCGTGATTTTAGCGCGCTATTATCCGCCGTGAAACGCAACCTTTTGAAACCGCCATGAACATCACGCTACGCACCTCCAACAGCACGCGCCCGGTGCTGGACAAACTACTGCCCGGCTTTGAGCGCGAGAGCGGCCACAAAGTAGAAGTGATACTCGACACCGCGAAAAATTCGCTGGCACGCATCAAGGCCGGCGAACGCGCCGATGCGGCGGTTTTGCTCGATAAATCCATCGATGAACTCGCGGGAATGGGCATACTCGATGCCACCAGCCGCCAAGCTTTCTCGCGCTCCACCATCGGCATCGGCGTGGCTGCGGGCGCGGTGAAGCCCGACATCAGCACGGTGGGGGCCTTCAAACGCACGCTGCTCAATACAAAATCGATAGCACACACCGTGCATGGCCCCAGCGGCGCGTATTTTCTGCGGTTGATCGAGCGCCTCGGCATCGCCGAACAAGTGAAACCCAAAACCGTGACGCGTCCCGGCGGCTACATCGGCGTGGTGGTCACCGCCGGTGAAGCCGAAATGGCGTTCCAGCAAATCTGCGAGTTGCTCGCGGTGCCGGGCATCGAGGTCGTGGGGCCGATACCCGAAGAGATTCAGTACAACTTTGATTCCAAGGCGGCGATATTTGCTGAATCAAAGAATCAGGATGCGGCGTGGGCGTTATTGGCTTATCTTGCGCGCGCGGAACATGCGGCAAAATTTGTTGAGGCGGGATTAGAGCAACTACAACCGTAGGATGGGTACCGCGGCAAAACGTTGATGACTATTTCCCCAACCTTGCCGGCCCCTGCGTCAACGTCTGCACGCGATACAGCCCATCCTGCGCGGTGATGTAGAGCACGCTTTTGCGCGGCCCGGAAAATGCCACGTTGGTGGGTTTCTTCGGCACTGGAATATTGCCGAGATAGCGCCCGGTTTTGTCGAACACCTGCACACCGGTGATCGCGGTCACATAAAACCGCCCTTCGGCGTCTATCGCCATGCCGTCGCCGCCGCTGTCCTTGCCTTCGGGGATGTCGCGCAGGCGCATGAACACGCGCCGGTTACGCAGCGTGCCGTCGGGCTGCACGTCCCACGCGGGCATGTCCGCCTCTACCGTATCGGCGACGATCAGCGTTTTGCCGTCGAGTGTGAGTGTTAATCCATTGGGCCGCGCCGTCGTATCGTCCACCATGATCGCCTGCATCGCGCCCGGCGGCAGGTAATACACATGATGCTTGCGCCCCTTGGGAATCGGTCGCGGGCCGGGGTCGGTAAAGTAAATGCCGCCCTTCGCATCCGCGATCAAATCGTTGGGCAGCATCAGCGGTGTGGCGCCGGTGCCGCGCGTGAGCTCGGTGTAATCACCGTTCGCCGCGATGCGCACGATGCGCTTGCCCGCGCTTTCCACGCCGATCAGTTCGCCCTTGGGCGTCAACGCAAGGCCGTTGGTCACGTTGGATTTTTCACGCAGCACGGAAATTTTTCCCTGCGCGTCCATGCGGTAAATGCGCTGCGCGGTGCGCAGATCAGTGAAAACCAAACCGCCGTCAGGCATGCCGAGCGGGCCTTCAGTGAAGATGAATCCCTCCTGCACCAACTGCACCTTCGCATCGGGTGCGATCACGTTCGACAGGCTGTCGCTGTGTGGCGTGGCCGCGCAACCGGCGAGCAAAAAGACTGTTGTCAGCGTCACAAAAGACAATACTTTTCTCATCGCACACCTCGATAAATTACCAATAAAAAATAGTTACGAATCGATGGCGCTTTAGCCATCAATCCGTATTGGCTTTCTGCCACGCCTCGACGCTCGCATAGGCCGTGAGCCGTTCTTCTTTTTGTAACGGCAACACCAAACTCTCGACGTTCTTTGCGCCAAAGAATACTTCCTTGTCGCCTGCCCACGTGAGCTTGCCGGACAGCGTGCCCTTGACGATGCGGCCCTCGAACACCGCTTGCGCCCGCCGGTTGGGTTGCAGGTCGCGCCGGACGACTATGGCTTTGAATGACGCCGCGCCCGTGCGCGGATCGTAAGCGCCATCAACGAATCGTCCGCGCTGGCCTTCGATGTTGCCGTTCCAATACATGATCTCACCGAGCAATCTGCCATCGCTGTGCCAGAGCTGCGCGCGGTGCCCGTAGGTGTGATCTTCGGTAGCGCGCACTTTCGCAAACTCACCCAGCGGCCGCACGAGCGCCGCCGGTTCGGCGCCGTGCGCAGACGCCGCAAGCATCGCGAGCAGGACGCCCATGCAAAATGCTCGGGTGGCATTCATGCGCAGCGCTACCCTTAGTTCTTCGCCAGCTTCTGCACGCGCCAGTTCAACGGATCGGCGATGTAAATATTTTCCTGTTGATCGAGCGCGATCAAATGCGCTTCGCCGTATTGATTCGGCCCTTTGCCCTGACTGCCGGTGATGCCCAGCACGTTGCAGTTTTCGTCGAGCTTCATCACTTTGCCGGCGTGGCCGTGCGCCATCATCATGTGGTTCTGGTCGTTGCACAGACACAGGCCGCACGGCGTACCGGGATGGCTGGTTTCGCGCACGTAGTTGCCGTCGGCGTCGAACACCTGAATGCGCTGATTCGAGCGATCCGCGATATACAGCAAGCCGTTTTTGTTGATCACGATCGAATGCGGCTGGTCGAACTGCCCCGCTGCCTTGCCGGTGCCGCCCCAGGTTTTGAGATGCGCGCCGTCGGGGGCAAATTTATGCACCAGCGAATTACCCTTGCCGTGGCCTTGCGTGATGTAGACCTCGCCCTTGGGGCCGAACGCGAGATCGTTCGGTTCGTCAAAACATTTGAGATGCCCCGCCTGATGCCACTCGCCCGCGCGCCCTTTCACGCCCAGCACCATGAGGATGCGCCCGTCGGCGGTCATCTTCACCACGAAATGCGCGCCGGTGTCGGTGGCCCAGATGTGGCCTTCGCGGTCGATGCGCAGGCCGTGCGGATTGGTAAACACGCCGCGCGCCATGGTGCGCAAATAATTGCCGGCGTTGTCGAACTCCATCAGCGCGTGTTCGCCGCGATTGAACACCAGAATATTGTTTTTGGCGTTGACCGCCACGCCGGAGCAGGGACCGAAGTTCACGCCCGCGGGCAATTTAAAAATATCAGCGACGGGGGTGTAACCGAGATCAGGAATATTATTTGACATGATTGGGCTCAGGTTGGCTGGGTTGTGAAATGAGTCGTTGCGGCGTCTGTTGAATAACGCCGGGGCTTTTTTGTAATGTCGCAGAGCGTATCAGGAACGCCCGCGCGCCGCGACAGCACCTCCATCAATGCTGGGCATCGTGTAAAAATAATCAATAAAAACATGTATTTACATATCGATAACCCATCAAGCCGTCGCCGCGTCTGCTAAAATCCACGCGCACATTTCCCGCTGCTGAAAAAATTCCCACGACAAGGTTTCACGCACATGCCGCCACGCTCTTGTTCATCCCTGCTCTACGCCCTTGCGCTGGCAACCCTGTGCGCCCCCGCGCAGGCACAACGCGCGGACGACGCCGCACGCGGCTTTCCCGCGCGACCAATACGCGTGGTGATCGGCTTCACCCCCGGCGGCCAGCCCGACATCGTAACGCGCCTGATCGCGCCCAAGCTCGGCGAACTGCTCGGCCAGCCGCTGGTGGTGGACAATCGCCCCGGCGCGGGCGGCGTGGTGGGTACCAAAATCGTCGTCGATGCGCAGCCCGACGGCTACACCCTGTTGACGGCATCGTCCTCGCACACGGTCGCGCCGGCCATCTACGCCAAAATGCCGTATGACACGCTGAAAGACCTGACCGGCGTTTCCATGACCTCCGCCGCGTCGTATGTGCTGGTGGCCGCGCCGGCGACCGGCATCAAAAGCGTGCAGGAACTGGTGGCGCAGGCGAAAGCCAAACCGGGTCAACTGAATTATTCCTCGGCGGGCACCGGCAGCGGCATGCACTTCGCGGTAGAGGTGCTGAAGCAGGCGACACAAATCGATGCCGTGCATGTGCCCTACAAAGGCGTGCCGGAAGCGATGAATGATGTGGTCGGCGGGCGCGTGCAATTCACCATGGCGCCGCTGGGCGCATCGATCGGCCTGGTGCGCGAAGGCCGGCTGCGCGGGCTGGCGGTGGCATCACCCAAACGCGCCAGCGTGCATCCCGACATCCCCACCATCGCCGAGTCGGGCTATCCCGGCTTTCGCTGGGATTCCTGGAGCGGCCTGTTCGCGCCCGCGAAAACGCCGCACGCCGTCATCAACCGTTTGAATCGCGACGTGGTGCGCGTGCTGACCGATCCTGAAATACAACAGCGCTTTGCAACACTGGGCATGGAAACCGCGCCCACCACACCGGAGCAAATCGACAAGTTCGTCGCGGATCAGTTGGCGCTGGTAATGCAGTTGGCGAAGAAGGCGGGGATACAGGCGCGCTAAAGGCGGGCATACAAGCGCGCTGACGGCGCGCAGGCGGCTATCAGTCACTCAATTCCAAGACAACTGCAACTTCATTTGCATCGTACGAATAATGGAAGTACCGCCCCTGCCGCGATGTAGGGCGTCAACAAGCGTAGCGCATTGCGCCGAATGAGGTATGCGAGCAAATCATACGGCGCAATAACGATTGCGCCCTACGTGGGCTGACTATCCCTTAAGAAACTCAATTGCAAGCCGATTAAATTTTTCCGCCTCGTCATGCTGCGTTTGATGTCCCGAGTTCTCCAGTACATGGAATGCCGTTAGGTTGGGAAGCATCTTCCGAAGTTCGTAACCTAGCTCGACTGGCGCAAAGTGATCCTCCTTGCCCCAAATCATCAGCGTCGGGATGGTCAGTTCGTCCAGCCGACCCTTCAGACTGTATTGCTGCCGCAGATTAGGATCATTTTTCAAGCGCGTTCGATAGCGGCCCAAGGATCGCATCGTTTCCTGCGCCCCTGGCATAGTAATCCACTTGATTCTTTCATCAATCAATCCGTCCGTAATCTCGGAGCGGTTTTGCACGAGCCCCTCAAGCATGGCCTTAACGTTCTCCCGACTCGGCTGCTCCAATGCAAGGTGTAGGGCTGCGGACGCTTCCGTGGGCTTATAGTGGATTCCCATCGCCACGGCAATGCTAGCTGAGCCCACCAGCACCATCTTTCCGACGCGCTCCGGGTGGTCAACCGCGTAACGGGCGACCCCATAAGCACCCATAGAGTTTCCCATCAAATGAACGCGCTCCATGCACAGAACATCGATAAATCCTGCGATATGGTCTACCAGCACCGCATCCGTGTAATTGATTTGCGGCTTATCGGTAGCTCCAAACCCGATCTGATCCAATGCATAAACTCTGAAGTGCCCCGCCAAAGCGGCAATATTGTGCCGCCAGCCGTATTCCCCGCCAGTACCTGGCTCCCCGCCATGTACCAAAACAAGAGCTTCGCCGTCTCCGGCAGTCACGAAGCGCGTCTTGATGCCGTTGACCCGTACGTCATGTGAATGTACTCTCACATCGGCCCCCATATCACCTCCCTCGCATCAATCTATTAAGACTTACCCCTGCTCATAACAACTAGCAATTATTACCAGTTGACCGGGTTCGACCCTTGCAGACGCTCGCGCTCTTCAAAGCTGCCGTTCGGCTGTCATGTGGCACGCCTGTGCCGGCTCGACGCCAACTCACCGCCCAGTTTAATCCCACTGCGATGGGGTAGCGTCCGTAGGCGACTTGCAGCGGACCAAAATGGATCCGCCAGGTCTGATCTAAATCATCCGTAGATCATCCAGTCGCGCATCAGCGCTGTTGCGGCCTGCGGTCGTTCCAGCAGCGGCATGTGTCCACAATCCTCCACAATCGATAGGCGCGCGTCAAGCGTGATCTCGGCGATCTCCTGGCTGCGGGCGAGTGGCGTCAGGCGATCCTCGCGTCCACAGATTATGCGGACCGGAATATTCGCGGCTCGCAGCAAATCGCGAGCATCGGTGCGGCTCATCAGGGCGAGGAGTCGGCGCACGAAGCACTCTGAACCTACGCGCGCCGCCATGGCCCGCACCTGATCGGCTAGCGGCTCCGTCAACCGGGTCGGATGCAACAGCACAGGGAGCATGTTCTCGATCGCGGCGGAAAAGCGGCCAGCCTGGCAATTGGCGATCGCGGCTTCGCGATTTACGGTCTGCTCTGGGGAATCAGCGCGCGCCCCGCTGTCGATCAAGGCAAGCCTGGTGACACGGTGCGGCGCCTGCCGAAGCACTTCGAGCGCGACGTAACCGCCCATCGAAAAACCGGCGATGGCGAATTTCTCTGGTGCTGCGGCTAACACCTCCACTGCCATGGCCTGCATGGTGTCGGGACGCACGACATCTGGCACGATGCAGTCGGCGACGTCGGCAAGCCCTGCGCGCTGATGCGCCCACACGGCGCCATCGCAGACGAGGCCCGGCACCATGATCAGTGACTGTTTTGTGGTCATCGAACGAGCGCGATAACTAATTTACGGCGATTATTCATTGATACTCCTTTGTATGTGCTCAGTACCCTCGCTTACGGCAAACGCAGCCGGCTGCCGAATTTTAAAGGGGTTTTATGACCGATCGTTACGAAATTCAAATGTAACTGGGATCGACGGCTTTTGGCCTGGATTTGCCGGTCGCCGGGCATGCGTACTGACGGGACTTGTCAAATCACTTCACGACTCTTACAACTAAGCTGCACGCAGATCACTCCGCTTTAATCCCCGCCGCCCGCATCAGCGGCCACCACTTGTCGATTTCCGCCTTGTGATACATGGCGAGCGCGCGCGGGGTCTGTTCCGCCACGGGAGGAATTTCCTGACCGAGATCGGCAAAACGTTTGCGCACCGTGGCATCCGCGAGCGTATCGACGATAGCCGCATTGAGCTTGAACTTGGCGTCGGCCGACGTACCCTTGGGCGCCCAGATACCGTGCCACACGGTGGTATACAGGCCGGGCATGCCGGCTTCGTCGGTGGTGGGGATTTCCGGCGCGGCGGCCTGACGCTTGCTGGTGGTCACCATGTAGGCGCGCAGCTTGCCCGCGCGCACCTGCTCGATCGCGCCCGATATCTGCGTCATGTATAAATCGATTTCGCCGGCCAACAGCGCCTGCACGGCCGGCGCGCCGCCGCGATATGGCACAAAATCCATTTTTACGCCGACGCGATTGAGAAAATACAATCCGCCGATGTGCGATGAACTGCCGATGCCGCCGGTGCCGATCTGAATCTTGCCCTGATTGGCCTTGATCCATTGCACCAGCTCTTTGAGATTCGCCGCGGGCACCACGCTGCGCGTGATGACCATCTGCGGATTGGTCGCGATCATCGCCACCGGTTCGAGATCCGTCAGCAGGTCGTAGGCGAGCTTGTAGTACGCGCCGTTCACCACATGCGTGCCCCAATGTCCGATGGACAGCGTGTACCCATCGGGGGTGGAACGCACCACGCGCCCCACGCCGATGCTGCCGCCGGCGCCGGTGGTGTTATCCACGATGATGGTTTGCCCGAGAAACCGTCGCATCGGCTCGCTCATGATGCGCGCCAGCGTGTCGGTAGGCCCGCCCGCCGAAAACGGCACCACGATGGTGATCTGCCGCGTGGGCCACGGTTGAGCGGAGCACACTGACACCATGCCAAAGCTAATAGCGACTGCACAAACCACAAGGTACGCTTTCATAACGACCTCCTGCTGGTTAATTGCGAGTGCTTCTTCTGTACGCCGTGAGCCGGCGGCGCTATTTCACCTCTATCTTGCGCTCCTTTACCACGCGCCGCCACTTGGCGATTTCTTCGCTGACATGGCGCGTCATTTCCGCCGGGCTGCCGGGGCGCATGTCGCCGCCGGCTTCGGTAAATTGTTTGACTACCTCGCGGCCCTCCATGATCGCGCGCAGCTCGCGATTGAGTTTGGCGATAATCGGCTTGGGCGAACCGCCGGTCGCGCCCATGCCCGCGAACGAGGTCACGTCATAGCCGGGCAGCACCTGTGACACCGGCGGCAGCTCCGGCATCTGCGGCGAACGGTCTTTGGAGCAAATCGCGATGCCGCGAATACGGTTGGAGCGGATGTGCGGCGACGCGCCGGTGAGCGTCATGAACATGAAATCAATGCGCCCGCCAATCATGTCGGTCAGCGCATCGGGGCTGCCTTTGTACGGTATATGCACAGTCTCCACGCCGGCCATCGAATTAAACAACTCCGCCGCCAGATGAAACACCGAACCCACGCCAACTGATCCGTAATTCAATTTGCCGGGATTTTTTTTCGCCAGCGCGATCAGCTCGGCGGTGCTGCGCGCGGGCGTATCGTTGCGCGCGGTGAGCACGAACGGATAGGTCACGATGGTGGTGATCCAGTCAAAATCCTTCAGCGGATCGTAGGGCGTTTTCACCGACGCCGCGTGCGCGGTAAACGCGCCGCTGATAAAAATCAGCGTGTAGCCGTCCGGCGTCGCCTTGGCAACCAGATTGGCGCCAATGGCGCCGCCCGCGCCGGGACGATTCTCGATCACAAATGTTTGCCCCAGCCGCTCGGTCAGCTTGGGCGCCAGCACCCGCACCAGAAAATCCGAACTGCCGCCGGCCTGAAAGCCCGACACGATGCGCACCGGGCGCGCGGGGTAGCCTGACGCCTTCGATGTCACGTTGGCGGCGTGCGCCGCGGGACATGCCGCCGCGCACAGGGCCATCGCCGCCATGATTTGCCGCATCATGATCCGCTTCAATATTTATTGCGGCTTGTAGCCGATCTGTTTGACCAGATTGGCGTACATCACAATTTCCTTCTTGATGAGGGCGGTGAGTTCTTCCGGGGTGGAACCCACGGCATCGAGGCCCTGACTGCCGAGGCGCTCTTTGATATCCGGCAACCGCAGTATGCGCATCAGTTCCTGCGAGATTTTAGACACCAGCGGCCTGGGCGTTTTCGCGGGCATCATCACGCTGTGCCAGACGATCTGCTCGAAGCCGGGCAACGATTCGGCGATGGTCGGCAGGTCAGGCAGTACCGGGCTGCGCTTGATGCCCGTCACGCCCAGCGCGCGTAACTTTCCGGCGGTGATCTGCGGCAAACCCACCAGCGGGCTGATGATGAACATCTGCACTTCGCCGCCGAGGATGGCGTTGACCGCCTGCCCGGTGCCTTTGTAGCTGATCGCCACGGTTTTTACACCCGCCATGTGGTTGAACAATTCCGCCGCCAGCAGATTGTTGGTGCCGGTGGTTGCGTAATTGAGTTGCCCCGGCTTCGCCTTGGCGAGCGCAATGAATTCGGGCACGGACTTCGCCTGCACACCCGGATGCACCACCATCACGTACGCGCCCGAGGTAATCTGCGTGATCGGCTGATAGTCGCGCACGGGGTCATACGGCAGCTTAATATACACGCTGGGACTGATGGTGAGCCCCGATGAGGTTGCCAGCAGCAGCGTATAACCGTCGGGCGCGGCCTTCGCGCCCAGCTCAAAGCCGACGATGCCGCCCGCGCTGCCGCGATTATCAACCACCACCGATTGCCCCCAGCTCTCGGTGAGCTTTTGCCCCAGCATGCGCGACAGCAGATCGCTCGGCCCGCCCGCCACAAACGGCGCGATAAAGCGGATCGGACGGCTGGGATAGCCGGTCGCGGCGTCGGCAGCGGCAGCGCTCGTTGCGATACACGACAAGAGTGCAATCAGTAAACCCCGTAACCCAAGTGACGCGTGTTTCATGGCAACTCCCCCAGTTTGACGACGAGCGAATGTTATACGCTTTTTTTGCGCAACGGCCACCGTGCCACGGTAACCGGGTGAACTGGCCTGCGCGCTACTCCGCGTCCACGCTGATGCCGAGCTCTTTCACCAGCCTGCGCCACAGCGGC
>CAMDDY010000006.1 GCA_945893125.1 Bordetella parapertussis | reverse complement strand
TGCCTCGGCTTCAAAACACCCCACGAAGTCTTCTGGAAGAAGCTACACTCGCATCATAACGCGGTTGCACTTCAGACTTGAATCCGCCTGTTTTATAAGCGCGCCACCGCTGCATTACGTTGCCCGCCGCCGCCAAGCTGAAATCCGCTCAACCTTGCCCAGGAGAAACGCATGAACGCACCGTTAACATCCGCCCCGAAAATTCAATGCTCGCCCGAAGAATGGGAAGCTCGCGTTGACCTCGCCTGCGCCTATCGCGCGGTATCCAAAATGGGTTGGCATCACAGCCTTATTTACAACCACATTTCGTCGCGCGTGCCCGGCACGAAATCGCACTTCCTCATCAACCCGTTCGGCCTGATGTATCACGAGATCACCGCGTCGAACCTGTTGAAAGTCGATATCGACGGCAACAAACTGATGCCTTCCGAGTACCCGGTGCTGATGGCAGGATTTGTGGTGCATCGCTCAATTCACATGGCGCGCGACGACGCGCACAGCGTGATCCACACACACTCCAAAGCTGGCGTCGCCGTGGCGTGCCAGAAGCAGGGCCTGCTGCCGATCAACTTAAGCTCGATGAATCTCTACGACAAAATCGCCTACTACGACGTGCAGGGCGTCACCAACGACGCCGAAGAAAGCGACCAGATCGCAGCCGCGCTGGGCAACAAAAACGTGGCGATCCTGCGCAATCATGGCCTGCTGACCTGTGGCGAAACCATGGGGCACGCGTTTCATCTGATGCGCCGCCTGGAAATGTCGTGCGAAACGCAGGTACTGGCACAAGCCGGCGGCGCGGAGTTAATTTTCCCGCCGATGGACGTGGTGAAAAAAACCACCCAGCAAACCACGCAGATCGTGCAGAAGAACAATATCGACGCCTCCGACGGCCCGGCGATTTTGTGGGCCGCCGTGCGCCGCTGGATGGCACAGATCGATCCGAGCTACATGCACTAGGCCGTGCGGCATTTGCATCGCACGTTATTCGCGGCCGCGCTAATTTGGGCGGCCGCGCCCGTTTATTTTCCAGTTCTGGCACAGCAAAAACCCGTTGGCGTGCCGGGCAATTATCCGAACAAGCCGATACGCGTGATCGTGCCGGCGTCACCCGGCGGCGGCACCGACATCGTGTCGCGCATCGTCGGCCAGCGGCTCGGCGAGCGCTGGGGCACCGCCGTGGTGATTGAAAATCGCGGCTCCGCCGTTGGCGGCGTGGTCGGCATGGACATCGCGGCCAAAGCCACGCCCGACGGTTACACGCTGCTCGCGGTATCCGCCAGCGCGGTGTTGAACGCCGCACTGGTGAACAAAACCGCAGTCGATCAGCGCGTGGCATTTGTGCCCATCGTACAACTCACCACGCAGCCGTACCTGCTGGCGATACCGTCATCGGTAGCCGCGCAATCCGTCGCGGAATTCGTGGCGCTGGCCAAGGCCAAACCCGGCGCACTCAACTACGCCTCGGCGGGAAACGGTTCGATGTCGCATCTGGGCGGCGAGTTGTTCAACTCAATGGCCGGCGTGAACCTCGCGCACATCCCGTACAAAGGCACCGGCCCCGCGCTGACCGATTTGCTCGGCGCACAAGTGCAGATGCTGTTCGCTGGCGGCATCTCGGTCACGCCGCAAATCAAATCGGGCCGCTTGCGCGTACTCGGGCAAAGCGCACTCGCGCGCACGCGCTTGTTGCCCAACATTCCCACCATCGCCGAATCCGGGTTGCCGGGTTTTGAACTGAACGGCTGGTACGGCTGGCTCGCGCCCACGGGCACACCGCCCGCCATCGTGCAGGCGCTGAATCGCGAAGTGCAGCAGATACTGCGCGCGCCGGAGATGCTGGAAAAATTTGCCGGCGATGGCTCGGAGCCCGCGCCCGGCAGCGCTGAACAGTTGCGCGAGTTGTTCAATCGCGACATCGAAAAATGGACCAAGCTGTTTGCGCGGATGAAGGTAAAGTTGTGAGGCGATTTACGTCACTCACGGCAATGATGGCGCTGGCAGGCGCGAGTGCGCTGGCTACGCCCGTCTGCGCCCAATCCGCCTTCCCCAATCGCGTGGTGCGTATCGTCGTGCCCAGCACCAGCGGCGGCGGCGCCGATGCGCTGGCGCGCCTGCTCGCGCATCACCTGTCCGAACGCTGGGGGCGGCAGGTGGTGGTGGAAAACCGCACCGGCGCGAGCAACATGATCGGCGGTGAATTTGTCGCCAAGGCCGCGCCCGATGGACATACCTTGCTCGCCGGCATTTCCACGCTCGCCATCAATCCGTCCACACACAAAAAAGTGCTCTACGATGTGCAGCGCGATTTTTTGCCCATCATGCACATGGTGTCGATACCCAACATCCTGATGGTGCATCCGTCGCTGCCGGCGAAATCCGCGTCAGAGCTTGCCGCCGTGGCGCGCGCGAAACCCGGACAACTGCTCTACGGCTCGGGTGGGCACGGCACCAACAATCACCTGGTGGTGGAACTCTTCGGCGCAATGACGGGTACCAAACTCACGCACGTGCCCTACAAGAATTCCGGCCCCGCGCTGGTCGATACCATCGGCGGACAACTCATGGTGTTCGCCACCAACATGATTCTCGGCGTGCCGCACACGCGTAACGGGCGGCTGCGCGCCATCGGCGTGACCAGCCTCGCGCGCGCGCCCGGAGCAACGGACATTCCCACGCTGCATGAATCCGGCCTGAAGGATTTTGAAGCAGTGCAGTGGTACGGCCTGCTGGCCCCCGCCAATACGCCGCGTGATATCACCGAAAAAATACACCGCGACGCATCCGCCATTCTGAAAATGCCCGAGGTGCGCGACCGCTTGTCGAGCGACGGCGCGATGGTCATCGCCTCGACCGGCGAGCAGTTCGCCGCATTTATCAAAGCAGAAATGGTAAAGTGGGCAAAGGTTGTTAAGGTCGCCGGGATAACGCCAGAATAATGATTTATAAACAAAACCGTGCATCACTTTTGGTGTTCGGCCTCGCCCTCGGCGCGGCTGCGACCACGCCCGCCCTTGCTGCCGAGCCGGTGAATTTCCCCACCAAACCAGTGCGCTGGGTAGTGCCCTATCCGCCGGGCGGCAGCATTGATGTGCTCGGGCGTGTGATCGCGGCGCGGTTGTCGCAGGCATGGGGACAACAGGTGTTCGTGGATAACCGCCTCGGTGCGGGCGGGCGCGTGGGCGTGCAGGCCGTGATTACGGCGCCGCCCGACGGCTACACGCAGTTGATGACGCTCAACACCAACTACACCATCGACCGCAGCCTCTTCAAAAACCTTGGCTACGAACCTGAAAAAGCATTGGCACCGATCACCATCGTCGCATCGACCGCGCAACTGTTGATCAGCAATGTGTCATTCCCGGTGAAAAACGTGAAAGAACTGGTGGCGCTCGCCAAGGCAAGGCCGAACGATATCAACTACGGTTCGTCGGGCGCGGGCGGTTCATTGCATCTGGCCATCGAATTATTCAAGTCGATGACCGGCATACAGATGACGCACATCCCGTACAAAGGCGGCGTGCCGGCGGCCATCGACCTTATCGCGGGCCAAATTCAGGTGCTGTTTATCAACGCACCCGCGGGCGCGCCGTACATCAAGGCCAGCAAGGTGCGCGCGCTCGGTATCAGCACCGTAACACGTTCGCCGCATCTGCCCGATGTGCCCACCATCGCTGAAGCGGGCGTGCCCGGCTTTAACATCGACGTGTGGTACGGTCTCTCCGCGCCCGCCGGTGCCAGCGCGGCGATTATCGGCAAAACCTATCAGGACGTGAGCAAAGTGCTCGCCGAGCCGGAGGTGCGCAAACAATTTATCGGCTACGGCGCGGACCCGCTCAACGTCACGCCCGATGAAATGGCGCGCCGTATCCGCACGGAAACAGTGACGTGGGCGAAGGTGATACAGGGGTCGTCGATCCGCTTTGAATAACGCGCGGCATCGCGGCTATTGAATCCACAATGACGCGTTCACGCTAAATTCGCAGATTCGTCAATGCCGGTGTTCGTACTACTATTTTTGCCGTTCAAGAAAAAGGTAATTCGATGACTGCATCACACAGCGCCTCGCCAAAAACGCTGGATCGCGACATCGAAGTCGCGCCCGGCGACTGGCAGGCCCAGGAGTTTTACTACCTGATGACCGCGATGGTCATACCCCGCCCCATCGGCTGGATATCCACCATCTCCGCCAAGGGCGTGAGCAATGTCGCGCCCTATTCGTATTTCAACATGATGGGCAACGATCCACCCTATGTTGCTTTTGCGTCAACGGGCGTGAAGGACACGCTGGCCAATCTGCGCGACGTGCCGCAGTTCGTGGCGAACATCGTCACCATGCACGTGCTCGAAGAAATGAATTTCACCGCCGGCGATTTTCCGCGCGACGAAAGCGAATTCGGCTGGGCCGGCTTGACTGCCGCGCCCTCGGTCAAGGTGAAGCCGTTTCGTGTGCTCGAAGCGCGCGCGCACATCGAATGCGAAGTCAAACAGATCATCACCGATCACAACACCAACATCGTGCTGGGGCGCATCGTGCATGTGCATGTCGATAAATCGGTATGGAAAGACGGCCGCATCGATCCCAAGCTGCTTGATCCGGTGTGCCGTTTGTCCGGCTCCGGTTACGCCACGCTCGGTGAGGTGGTCAACGTCGCCCGGCCGTTCTGGAAGGATGTGCAGGGTTCGCAGGGCAAAGAGAAAATGCCGAAGGCAGTGAAACGCTAAACGTCAAAATCTTTGGGTCACGGCGAGGGCAACACCCTCACCGTCACTGCGGCTCGACGCCGGCGAGTTTCAGCGCCGACTTCCACAACGCGATCTGCTCCTTCATATAGGCGGTGAGCGCTTCCGGCGTGGAGGATTTGGCCATGAAGCCCTGCCTCAGCATCAGATCCCTGACCGCAGGCTTGGCCAGCACCGCGACCATCTCCTTGTTCATGCGCGCGACCACCTCGCGCGGCAGGCCGGCGGGCCCGACCAGGGCAAACCACGGGCCGATCGGAAATTTGGCCTGACCCGCCTCCGGAAACGACGGCACATCCGGCATCAATGGGCTGCGCTCCGGCAGCGTCGTCGCCAGCACCCGCAACTTGCCTTCCTTCACGTGCGCCGAGGCGGTGGTGGAGGTACTAAACATCAGGTGGATGCGGCCGGACAACAGGTCAACCAGCGCGTCGGGCTCGGACTTGTAGGAAACCACGTGCATCGCGATGCCGTTGTTTACCGAGAACAGCGCTGTCGCGACCAGCGCATAGGTATTGCCGGACGCGTAGTTGAGCGTTTTCGGATTGGCCTTGGCATGCGCAATCAGTTCGGCGATCGACTTCGCGGGTACGGACGGATGCACCACGATAAAAAAGGTATTGTCGCCCAGATAACTCACCGGCGTGAAATCCTTCATCACATCGTAAGGCGGCTCCTTGCGTATATTGGGCACGACGGCGAGCGGGCTATTGGTGCCGAAGAGAAAAGTGTGCCCGTCGGCAGTCGCGCGTTTCACCTCCAGCCCCGATAGCGCGCCATCGGCGCCCGGCTTGGGCACCACCACCACCGGGTGCCCGATAGACTGCGACAAATCCTGTCCGGCGATGCGCGCCAGCACGTCGGTGGCCGAGCCCGGCCCGAAGGGTATGACAAAGCGGATGGGCCGCGAGGGATACGCCTGCGCCGAGCCTGTCAATAGGCTCTGCGCCTGTACGGCGGCATGCGGAAACCCAACCAGCACCGCGGCGATCACGACGGCGGATACGTTGGCGGTCAGCTTATAAATGGAAAATTCCTCCCTCGGGTTCCATTGATGGGCGGGCACGGTGTTCCCCGTGATCCGCTTAACCCGCGCGCGCCACTCGTGCGGTGTGAATCGCGCAGGATTTTTACAGGCGCAAGACTACGCCGCCGCACTTGCGCTTGCAACTTTGGCAACGGAAACACCAAAGCAACCCGAAAGCGATCAGGCGCGGCTACCCCTTTTTCTTCAGGAATTCCGCCAGCGCGCCGGTTTCTTCACGTGCGCCTGCATGGTCGGCGGCGATGCGGGTGTAAAACGCGGCGATTGCCTCGTACATCTGCCGGGCCTGCTTGTCTTCGCCGGCAAAATCCGCGATCTCTTCCATCTCGCCGACGAAACGATAGGCTTTGTCGAACATGTCCGGCACCGCACGCTGGAAGTTGGTGATAAATGCCGGATGACTGCGATCCAGTTCGCCGCGCAGCATGTCGGCGACACCGGCGCGGGTCGCGGCCAGCATCATCATGGAGCCCAGTGCGCTGATGCCCTTGGTAATGCCGGCGTAGGACATTTTCAGCGCGGACGCGGCGCCGATGGGGCCGTTGATCACGTTGACGTTGATGCCGAAGTCGTTGAGCACGCCGAATTTCGCCGCGTCAGGGCCGGAGGCATGCAGATAAGGACTGCGGTCCTCCTTGGGCGGCAAGCCAATAATGCCGACATCGACAAACGGCGCGCCGGATTTGAGAATCATCTTGCCGATGTCGATTTTCGACGGCGGACTCACTGCGTTGCAGTCGACATAAATCGGCTTCTTGCTCATGGGCGCGATCACCGCCGCCATCTTTTGCGCCAGCGCCAGCGCATCGCTCGGCGGACAGATCGAGAGAAAAAAATCCGCTTGCGCGCATTGCGCATCGGACACGGCAATCATGCCGGCCGTCTGGGCTCGCTTCGCGCTGGCTACACTGCGCCCGGTGAGCGAGGTGACGACGCGCAGGCCGCGCTCGACGAGGCGCGCGCCGACGCCGGCACCCATGCCGCCTTGTGCAACTATGGCAACAGTGATGCCGTTGGAGTCGGTTGAATTCATTTTTTGTATTCCTGTCATCACGGCGTGGCAACGCCGATGGATTTAAGTTGCGCGTGCGCACGTTGCGCGCGCGCCTTGAGGCCGTCATGGTAAGTACTGAGATCCGTGCCGGGCAGATTTAATACCTTGCAGCCGAGCTGGTAGTACTCCGCGATTTGCGCTTCGGTTTCCGCCGAGCCGCGCGCGAGTTTGCCGTGCCGGTTGCAGGCATCGGCGATACGGCGCACCACGGCCTTGAACTTCGGGTGATCCAGTTGTAAATGAATGCCCAGCCGCGCGCTTAAATCGGAGTGGCCATAGGCAATCATGTCGATGCCCTCGACCGCGGCGATGGCCTCGACGTTTTCCAGGCCTTCCAGTGACTCTATCGACGGGCAGATGATAATGTTGTCGTTGGCCCACGGACTGTATTCGGCGTGATAACGCGCGCCGAAACTCTTGTAAGCCGTATGCGAACCCATCTGCGAAATGCCGCGGTTGCCGATAGGCGGATACTTCGTCTGCTGCACGATGGCGCGCGCTTCATCGGCGGTTTCCACTTCTGAAATCTGGATGCCCATGATGCCCTGATCGAGAATCGCCGGTATCAGATTGATAAACGCCTTGTGAATGCGCACGATGGGCGACACATTCGTCGCAGCAAACCACCCGGCGAGATTGGCGATGGTTTCCAGATCGAATGCGCCGTGCTCCATGTCGATCATGGCGTAATCAAAACCGGAGGATTCGACGATCCATGGCACGCCGCGCGTGGCAAATTCCTTGATGCCGGTGCCGAGCGCGGCGCGGCCCTCGCGCACGGCCCTGCGTATGCTGTTTTCTTTCATGGTTTTCCTCTGGTAAATGGTTGTGGCGCCAAATCAGGACGCCAGCCTGACATGTACGCCTTCCCACGCCGATTTTCCCATCGCGTCTGTTAGCTGCACGCTGCGCAGCCCGTCGATGCCCGTTGCCGCCGGTGCGCGGCCTTCGATCAGCGCCTGGCTGAACTCCACCACGCAAGCGCCATGCGCGTTGATCGCCGGGTATGCCTGTTTACGCGTGGCACCGTCGTTAAGCCGCACCTCCAGCTCACCGCCTTCGCGGCTGCGTGTCAGCGAGCGGCCGGTAATGCGCCCCTTGGCGCCGTAGATCACAAAATCGTTGTGCGGGTTCGGCGTGGATTGATTGACATTGAGTTGCGCCAGCGCGCCATTGGCGAATTTGAAGGTGGTGAGCGAGGTGGATTCCATCGCGCCGGGCGCGGTATCGAATATCGCCGACACCGTGGCGAATTCCGAGCCGAGGATAAACCGCAGAATGTCATACACGTGCGTGCCCACGTTCATCGAGGTGCCCAGCCCCGCCATTTTCGGATCAGTGCGCCAGCTCGCCGCGACACTTGCCGCGCCGACGCCCGCGCTCGCCTCAAGCTGCACCATCAACACCTTGCCGATTTCACCGCTTTGCACGATGCGCCGCGTTTCGATAAAACACGGCATCTGTCGATTGTGAAAATTCACGCCTAACGTGACGCCCGCCTTTTCGCACTCGCGCACGATACGTTCGGCGTCGGCCGCACTCGTCGCCATCGGCTTGTCGCAGAACACATGTTTGCCCGCGCGCGCGGCGGCAATCGCCTGCTCGGCGTGCATCGCGTTCGGCGTGTGGATCGCCACGACAGTCACTGCCGGATTCTTCAGCAGATCGTCGTAATTCGTGTACGCGTGCTGCGCGTTAAAACGCTTGGCAAAATCATTCGCCCGCGCCTGATCCCGGCTCACCACGCCGATGAGTTTGTTGCCTGCGTAGGCATTGATGCCGGGCAGTACGCGATCTTCCGCGATTCTGCCGGTGCCGATGAGTCCCCAACCGTTGATTGTTGCCATGATGTGTATGCTTCCGTAGGTGAAATTAAAAAACTACAGCGCCAGCAGATCAGTAAATGCCGGCACCGGCATGTCGATAAAGCGCTGGTGATCGAGGCACACGGCATCGATTTTCTGTTGTTGCGCCGCCGGATAACGCCGCGCCACGCGCTCTGATAATTTATTGATTAATAATGGAATTCCATCCGCGCGTCGCGATGGATGCCCAACCGGGTTATCGTGCTCCACCAACCCCGTGCCGGAGCCATCCTTGAACACAATCTCGATGCCGTTCGGGTTCGCGCGCAGCACTGCGTCGTTGTAACGCGCGGTATACGCGGGGTTTTCCGTCACCGTCATCAGCGCCCGCAGCCGGTCGATGCGCGGGTCGGTTGCCGCTTCGTCTTCGTAATCCGCCGCCGTCAGTTTGCCGCGCAGCAGGCACACCGCGATCGCATATTGCAAACAATGATCACGATCGGCCGGGTTGCGCAGCGGGCCTTTTTTGTCGATGGTTTCGAGTGTGCGCTGGTGCGTGAATAAACGTATCTCGGCAATGTCGTCGAGCCGCTCACGCACGCGCGCCGACACTTCCAGCGCGCATTCAATCGATGATTGCGCGTGGATCACCACCGGCCCCATGATTTTGAAAATCACGTTCTCCATCACCATCGACCCGAACTCGGCGCCGCGTTTGAACTCGGCGCCACCCAGGCGGGTTTTGCAGAAGCCCCATTTAGGATGACTCAACACCTGCGGATACCCCGGCTCACCCTTCACCGCCATCAACGCGAGGCGCACCGCATGACTGCTGGCCTCCGCCGCGGCCCAGCCCTTGCGCGGACCGGTGTTGGAACCGAAGCGATGCACGCACAAGGGCGGATCAAAAAACGTGAGCGAGACCGCAGCCAGGATCTGATCGCGCGTGCCGCCCAGCAGTTTGGCTACCACCGCCGCACAAGCGATTTTCACCAGCAGCGGATGATCGATGCCATGTGGGTTCAATGATTGGCCCAACCCCAGCACACCCTGAATCTCGTGCGCCTTGATCATCGCTTCCAGCACGGTGCGCAACATCAGCGGCGGCTTGCCCTCAATCACGCGCGCGCGGCTCACGTAATCGGCCACCGCGAGTATCGCGCCCACGTCATCGGAGGGATGGGACGTTTGCGCCGCCACCCAGGTATCACTGAAATCCGTCCAGCGCACCATGCAGGCGATGTTAAACGCCGCCGTCACCGGATCAAGCAGGTAATCCGTGCCCGGCACGCGCGCGCCATTGGCCATCGACGCGCCCGGCACCACCGGCCCCAGCAGACGCGTGCAATGCGGATCATTCAATGCGTCAAGCGCACAGGCGATGCTGTCGATCAAACAATAACGCGCGGTTTCAAACGCGCGTTCGCTGGTGACCCCGTAGCGGTCTACGTAGTCGGCGATCTCGATCAACAGCGGGTCGTACGGCAGGGCAGTCAGGGTAGACATCGAAAAATACTCACAGGATTTTCTTGTGTATATTCCACTATTGAAGCCGATTCAAGCAAGTCATCTACTCTGAGCAACACAAGCCAACATAATGTGGAAGGAACCCTCATGGGCGCTACGGCAACCATTGCTGATTTCATATTAAAAACCACCACGGCGGATTTTCCAGCGGGCAGCGACGAGCAAGCGATCAAAGTCATCGCCGACACCTTTGCAGTGATACTCGCGGGCGTCAGTTCGGAAGTGGCCGAGCCGCTGCAACGGTATCTTGAAATGGCGGGCGAATCCGGCGCGTCCCCCATACTGGGCACGGGGCGCACCGCGTCGCCCGAGACCGCCGCGCTGATCAATGGCACCTACGGCCACTCGCTCGACTACGACGATGTGCTGTCGATGATCCCCGCCCATCCCAGCGCGGTGATTCTGAGTGCGCTGCTCGCCGGCATGGACGACAAACCCGTGTCTGGAAAAAGTTTCATTGAGGCCTACATCATCGGCGTCGAAGTCGGCGGCAAAGTCGGCCTCGGCATGACCAACGAACATTACCAGCGCGGCTTTCACGCCACCGGCACACTGGCGATGTTCTCCGGCGTGGCGGCGCTCGCCAAGCTGAATGGTCTGGACGCACCCACGATACAACAGGCATTCGGCATCGCCGCGTCGATGGCGAGCGGGCTGCGGCGCAACTTCGGCACCATGACCAAACCGCTGCACACCGGGCTGGCCGCACGCAACGCATTAAGCGCGGTGCGGCTCGCCATGTGCGGCTTTACTGCGGCGCCGGACATCCTGGAAGCGAAAGCGGGTTTTTATTCGACGTATGGCACGGCGGATTCCGATCCCGAGGTCACCGCGCGCGGGCTGGGCAAACCATTTGTAATCAGCAACCCCGGCATCGCGGTCAAAAAGTTTCCCTGCTGTTACGCCACGCACCGCACCATAGACGGCGTGCTGACGCTGCGCGAGCGGTTGGGCTTTAACGCCAACACCATCGACAAGGTGATTTGTCGCATGCCGCCCGGCGGCATGCACGTGCTCATTTACCCACGTCCGGTGACCGGGCTCGAAGGCAAATTCAGTCTGCCCTATTCCGCCGCCGCCGCCGTGCTCGACGGCAAATTTACGCTGTGGTCGTTCAGCGACGAAGCCGTGCGCCGCGCGGAAATCGCGGCACTCTACGAGCGCATCGACACGCACGAAACGCCGGCCTGCCGCGGCGACGATCCGCAATTCGACAAACGCAGTTCAGGCAGCCGGGGTTTTGTTGAAGTCGAAGTGATCCTGAAAGACGGCCGTCGCGACCAGATACGCGTGGATGCGCCACCGGGCTCGCCGTCGCGTGCGCTCACCTGGGATGATTTGCGCGAGAAATTCATGGATTGCGCGCGACAGGCGCCGCGCATCGCCGCCAGTGAGGCCGAAGCTGCTTTCGGCCTGATACGCCAATTGAAGACGGTCAATGATATCCGCGCGATCATCGGCAAGCTGCGTTGACCTTGAAGTGAAAAATTCAACGCCGGACCGCAATACCTCTGCCGTAATGACGTAGATGGGTACTGGCCGATGGCCGTAACCCATCACAAACACAGGCTCATCACCACGGATTGTGATGGGTTTCACCCATCCTACGAGCTGCATTAACCCAGGAGGTCTCCCGTGGCCACATCCCCTATTGCAAACAGTTTCGCCGGCCAGTGGTTGACCACGTTCGGCTGGATGACACTCGAACAACGCGGCGGCAAGATCACTGGCGTTTATCAGTACGGCAATACCGAAGGCCGGGTCGAAGGTTCGGTTGAAGGCAGCCTGCTGCATTTTCATTACAAGGAGCCGAACGAAGAAGGCGAAGGCGTTTTTCGCTTGCTGCGCGCCGGAAAATTCACCGGCACTTACAGCGTGGCAGGCGATCAACGCGCGCGGCGCTGGGAAGGCGAACGCGGCTGGGACGGCATTTGGGACAGCGATTTCGGCCGGGTACGGCTGTTGCAGGAAGCAGAACGCGTGCATGGCTCCTACGAAGGTGCGGGCTCATCACACATCGACGGGCACACTTCCGGCGATAACAAGCTCGAATTCCGCTACAAGGAACCGCGCAACTCGGGCGAGGGTCACTTTGAGTTAAGCGAAGATCACTATTCATTTGCGGGCGAATGGCGGCCGCAGGGTACAACCGAGTGGCGCTCGTGGCGCGGCCATCGCGTGCAAGCCGAACGCGGCGTCACCTGGCTGCTGGTGCTTGAAGCGCATTGGCAGCGCAGCGTGGCCGAAAACGAATACGCGTTCGGCCATATGCTGCGCGAGGTGTTTGCGCGATCGCCGCAGGTGCGCGTGCGGCAGCGGTTTTTTCATGACGCCGAAAGCCTCGATCACTGGTGCCGCGAATTGCTCTACGTTCCCGAACCCGCGATCCTGATGATCGCCAGCCACGGCGTCGCCGACGGATTGGCCGTGCATGGCCAGGTAATCAACACCACGCGCGTGCTCGACAGCGTGCGCGACGCCGGTAATCTGAAGTTGCTGCATTTCTCATCGTGCCTCGTCGGGCTCGACGGTGAGCGTGCGTTGACCAAGCAGCCGTTCCCGGTTTCCGGTTACACCACCAGCGTGGATTGGGGCGCGAGCGCGCTGCTTGAATTTACCTATCTCGATCTGATGCTGGTGCGCGGTTATGAACCGGCGGACGCGGCCAAGGCGCTGCCGAAGCTGATTAACTACACCGGCGACGTGGTGGCGGAAGATTCACCGTATCGCGCGGCGGGGTTCCGCTTTTTTCCGGCGGCAACCTGACGCGCAACGCCACCACTCGCTTACTGAATTTCGATCAAGAAGGGCTTTTCATCCCTCTCCCTCCGGGACAAGGGCACACTTGAAGCGGAGCAGAGGGAAAGAGGGTGAGGGAAGGTTTTTGCATGCGCCGCAGGAACCTTAATAGTTACTTTACGATTTAAGCATCCGGCTTCGCCCCCGAAGCCTTGATGATCTTTGCGTACTTCTCAATTTCGCGATTGACGTGCGCCGCCAGTTCCGCCGGCGAGCTGCCCACCGGCTCCGCGCCCTCGCGCGACATGAAATTTTTCATCTCTTGATGTTGCAGGCTTTTCACCGCTTCCACATGCAACTGGTTGATGATGGCCGGCGGTGTATTGGCGGGCGCCCACAACGAAAACCAGTTGTCGATATCGAAGCCCGGAAAAAATGACGCCACCGTGGGTAAATCCGGCAGCACCGAGGATTTGCGGATGGTGGTCACCGCCAGGCCGCGCAACTTGCCGGTGGCAATGTGCGGACGCGCGCTGGTGGTCGCCGGCATGCCGATTTCGATTTCGCCGCTCACCAATGACAACATCGCGCCGCTCGCGCCCTTGTACGGAATGTGCGTGAACTTGACGCCGGAGAGTTGCTGCAAATATTCTCCGGCCAGATGACTGGTGGTGCCGGTGCCGTTGGAACCGAACGAAAGAATATCCTTGCGCGATTTCGCCAGCTTCAGCAATTCGGGCAGGGTACGCACCGGCACTGACGGATGCACAACAACCACGATCGGCGCCGACGCCACCTGCGTAATCGGCAAAAGATCGCGCCGCATATCGAACGGCATTTTCGCAAACAAGGTCACGTTGACCGCCATCGACGCGGTGGACATTAACAGCGTGTGCCCATACGGCGGGCTTTTAACCACCAGATCCGCGCCGATGTTGCCGGCGCCGCCGGGACGGTTTTCCACCGGCGCGACCTGCCCCCATGCCGCATGAAAGCGCACGCTCAGGAGCCGCGCCAGAATACCGGTGGCGCCGCCCGGCGTGAACGGCACGATGATGCGTATCGGTCGCGCGGGATAGTTTTGCGCGCATGCCACCGCAGACGCGAACAGACCCGCCGTACAAAACAGCGTTGCCGGGACCATCTGCCTGATTAACCTTTTCTGCCTCATGCGGTTTTCTCCTCGACTGATATGCATGCGTATTACAGCGGTTTGACGCCCGTCTCCTGCGACAGCACCGCCATCTCTTTGAGATAACCTTCGAGAAAACGGCGAAACGCCGCGGGCGAGCTGGCGATGGGCATGTGGCCGCCGAGTTCCATGGTGTCGCGCATCCGTTGGCTTGTGAGTGACTTTTCGACTTCACCGTGCATGCGGGCAATCAGTGCCGCAGGCATGGCCGCCGGGGAAAAGATGGCATGCCACGCAGGGTCATAAACAAATCCCGTCATGCCGGCCTCGGACAGTGTCGGCACATCGGGCATGCCTTGCCAGCGTTTGCCGCCGCTGGTCGCCAGCGCGCGCAAGCGGTTGCCCTTGAGGTGCGGCAACACCGTCAGCGGCGAGGCAAACGCGAGTTGAATCTCCGCGCCGATCACGGCGGTGATCACCGGCGCGAACCCCTTGTACGGCACATGCACGAATTTCGCACCGGCACGCTTGTTGATGAGTTCTCCGAGCAAGTGCTGGCTATTGCCCACGCCGCCGGAGCCGTAATGAATCTGCGTCTTGCCGCTTTTGGACAGATCGATCAGCGCTTGCAGCGTTTGCGCGGGCACCTGCGGATGAATCACCACGTAGTAGCCCTGCGATTTCACCACCTGCGTCACCGGCGCAAAATCACGCAGCACATCAAACGGCGGCTTCTCATGCACCAGTTGATTGTTGGCGAGCGAGTTCGAGGTGTAAATCAGGGTGTAACCATCGGGCGGCGCCTTAGCGACAATCTCGCCCGCGATAATGCCGTTGGCGCCGCCGCGATTGTCGACCACGAACTGCTGCCCCATCTGCCGCGACAGTTGTTCGCCCAGCGCGCGCATGATGGTGTCCATGGTACCGCCCGCGGGTTGGGGCACGACCATGCGGATGGGGCGGGTGGGGTAGTTTGATTGCGCGTGCGCCATTTGCGCACAACACAATGCGATAGCAAGCATAATCCACTTCACTAACCCTGTCGTTCCCGCGAAAGCGGGTACCCCCTTCCCTTGGGGGAAGGTAGGATGGGGGCGTGAAGTGCCACTTGAGACGGCGTATAGGTTCCCGCCTGCGCGGGAACGACGGCTAAGTATGGTTGCACCAGCGATCATAAGCATTACCGTCGAAATGGCTCAGCGCGCCGCCCAGCCCGGCAATTTCTTGCAGCGCTCCATCCATTTAACAATGGCCGGGTAATCCTCCAGCGCCACTTTCGCTTCCGGCGCGGTTTCGATGTACGGAAAGCATGCCGGCTCCGCAATCGTCGGGCGCCCCAGCGCCAGCCAGTCATTGTTTTTCAAATGCGCTTCCATCACATCCATCGCCACACGACCGAAGGTTTGTCCATCTTCGAGCGTGCCCAGCGTCCAGCGTCCCTGAATCACGCCGCGCCGCGCGTATTGCAGGCCGCATTGAATCTCGGTCGCCGCCAGTGCAACCCACTGCATCACTTCCGCCATGCCGGCGGCGTCGTTCGGAAACCATTGCTCCCCACCATGTTTGCGCGCGATGTACACCAAACACGCCGCCGAATCCCAGATCACTTTGCCGCCGTCTTCAATCGCAGGCACTTCGCCGCGCGGGTTGATTTTCAGAAACTCCGCGCTTTTATGCTGCTTGTTTTTAAGATCAATGATGACTGCTTCGTGCGGCACTTTGAGCAGCGACAACAAAATTCGCAGCTTGTAGGAATTGCCCGATACCGTGCCCAGATACGCTTTCATGCCATTCTCCAATATTATGTAAGTATTTGTTTTTAAAACATTTTATGTAGAGCACAAAAACGGCAATGCTTCGCCTATCGATGTGTTTAACACCGCATCGGCGATCTCGTCAAACTGCGTCGCCTGCGCATTGAGTATCACCAGCTTCGCCCCCGCCTGTTTCGCCAGCGGCACCGCGCCCGCCACCGGATACACCTGCAAGGTGCTGCCCACCGCCAGCAACACATCGGCCTCGCGCGCCGCCTGCATCGCGCGATCAATCACTTCCGGAATCAGCGCCTGCCCGAATGAAATGGTGTCGCTTTTTAAAATGCCGCCGCATTCGGTGCATGCCGGATCTTCCTCGCCCGTGCGCACGCGCGCCAACACGAGTTGCATATCGTCACGCCATCCACACGACAGGCACATCGCAAAATGCAGCGTGCCATGTACTTCGATCACTTTTTCGGCAGGGATGCCCGCGCGCTGATGCAGGCCGTCGATGTTCTGCGTAATTAGTGCGTGCAGCTTGCCGCATTTTTCGAGTTCCGCCAACGCCCTGTGCCCGTTGTTAGGCTTTGCGGTCCACGCCGGGCTGGCGAGGCGATTTTGCCACGACAGCTTGCGCACCTCCGGGTCGGACACATAGTAACGAATATCCGACATTTTTTCGGCCAGCGGATTTTTCGTCCACAAGCCCTGCGGCCCGCGAAAATCCGGAATGCCCGAATCCGTGGAAATGCCCGCGCCGGTCAGCGCGACCACGCGTTTCGCATTGGCGATCCAACCGCGCACCTTGTCGATAGGCGTTGTGCTCACGTCGAACCTCTCTTCAAACCGAATAGACGGGATGCTTCAACCCGTCGGCCAAATGCTCTTGTGCCCATGCCACGGGATCGGTCGCGTGATCGAGTAGCACACCTGCCGCGCGCACGCGCTGCTTGCCTGCATCCAGCGCGGGCGGTTCGATGCCTTGCGCCAGCCCCAGCGCGGCTTCGTGCAACATGCGCCGGGTCATCACGATGCCCTTGTCGGTGGGCAACAGCCGCTCCGCCTCGTGATTCTGAATCACGCCCATGCTCTCTTGCAGCGAGGCATCCTGCACCGAAAACCCGAACACGCCGCTGTAGGCGCGCTTGTCTTTTTGCGCCGCGCGGTCGATCAGGTAATCGTTGTCGCGGTTGGCCTTGGGGCGGAACGAACCGGCTTCATATTCAACGTGTATTCCCTTGCCGGCGGCCATGTTCGCACGCTCGGTTTCGGAAAGCGGCTTTTTCGGATGAAAGTTGATGCTCCACGCCCAGCAGTTGTGGTCATCCATCGGCACCCAGACGTGCCCGCCCATCGCGTGATCGCCAAACGGCGGTATCAGCGTAAACCACGGAAACAGATATTGCGTGACACGCCAATAGTAGGTATCGGCGTCGCCATTGCGCCGCCCAAACAACGTCAGGCCAAAATCGGTTTGATCGATGCTGAAAATCACATTGCCGTCGGCCTTGATGTAATCGTTGGCCCTGGCGCCGATATGCATCGGATCGCGATCGACCTCATAACGATGCACATACGACACATGCGCGGTGTCGATGCCGCCTTCCATCGCTTGCAGGTAATTGCATTGCTGCAAGCGCCGCGACACAAACCGGTGGCTCTCCGGCAGCAGGCTCCATTCCACCTCGGGCGGCGCGGGCTTTTTGTCCGGCGGCCCCATATAGGCCCACACCACGCCGCCGCGCTCGATGCACGGATAGGCCTTGATGCCCATTTTGGATGCCACCTGCGGCGCGGAAGGCACATCAACGCACTGCCCGGTGACATCAAATTTCAACCCGTGATACGAGCAGCGGATACCGCATTCCTCGTTGCGCCCGAAAAACAGCGACGCGCCGCGATGCGTGCAAAATTCGTCGATCAGCCCGACGCGCCCCTGCGTATCGCGAAACGCCAGCAGGCGCTCGTTCATGATCTGCACCCGCACCTGCGGGCCATCGGGTGCTGCGATTTCGCTCGATTGCAACACCGGCACCCAGTAGCGGCGCATCAGATTGCCCATCGCCGTGCCTGGACCTGCGCGCAGCAATACTTCCGACATTTCTTTGTTCATGCTGGTGTTCCGCAATTCTTGAGCGAAGGACTTTACCAGATTCCGAACGCTGTTCTGCCGGGCGCGCGGTGGCGGCATCTTTACATTCGCCGTACGCCGCCTTAGAGTGCGTATCAAAGAATATCCCCTCGCCCCGCGTGCGGGGACAAGGGAACACTTGTAATGTAGTAGAGGGTTAGGGTGAGGGGCGCGTGAATCACAGCGAATCGCGCGCTCAGCATATTCCAGTTCCACTCCACGGAGATTCACAAAATGGCAGCCCAAGACAAAGCCGCGATACTGGCCTCATTGCCCGTACGCCCCGACGAAAACCCCTTCGCCGTCACCATCGGCGGCTTTTACCGCCGCTGGTTCAATCTGGTCGATGACTTACAAGCGCTGATCGACACCGTGGCCACCATCAAAAGCACCGAGGACGAAGATTGGGTGCCCGCGTGGAGCGCCGTCGCGGAACGCTTCGAGGCCAAGGCCAACGACGCGCTCGCGCGCGGCGACAAAGCCAACGCGCGCAAAAACTTTCTCGAAGCGAAAACCTTTTATTCACTGGCACGATTCCCCGCGCCGTATCACTCCGGCTCGGCCATCTGCCCGCCCGACATGAGTCCGATCAAGGCGCAGTCGTATCAAAAATATCTCGATTGCTTTCACAAAGCCACCGCGCTGCGCGACGAGGCGCAGGAAGTCTTGAAAGTGCGGCGCGATGGCAAGGAAGCCGTCGGTTATCTGCGTCTGCCCAAGGGCGCGTCTGCCAAAAACAAAGTGCCCGCCGTGCTGGTGATGTGCGGCGGCGACATGTACAAAGAAGACCGTGAAAAATACGCCGACGGCGCGACAAAAGAAGGCATGGCCGCGCTGGTGGTTGATGCGCCCGGCACGGGCCAAACCAGCTTCGCGCACGAACCATCGGCCATCGTCGCATGGCAGGCCGCGTTAGATGCCCTGCAAGCCCGTCCCGAAATCGACGGCAACCGCTTGGGCGCGTTTGGCGTCAGCCGCGGCGGCCTGTGGGTGATGCGCTTGGGCGCACAAGACAAACGTATCAAAGGCCTGATCTCCTGCGCCCCCGGCGGCGTGGGCTACTGGGGCACCGACGAAGAGCGCGCCGAAATCCGCCGCGCCGCGTTCGAGCGCTACAAAACCAACTGGTTCGGCCCGCGCGGCACCAAACCCGAACCGAAGGAAATGACCGAAGAAGATCAACGCAAAGAGTTTATGCGCTGGTCGTTGAAAGACAACGGTCTGCTCGACAATTTGACCATGCCGATGTTTCTGGTCAATGGCAAAGTCGATCACCTGACGCCCATCGGCAACCTCTACATGGCGCTGGAAAGCGGGCCGTCCACCGGGCGTGTGGCGCGCGTGTACCCGGATGACGGGCATATTGCCGCGCGCAATGAACGCGAGTGGGGACCAGCGGCGTGGAAGTGGCTGGCTGGGGTGTTGATGGAGGGGATGAAGCCGGCGGTGGCGGTGAAGGCTGGCAAAAAACCTGCGCGGTCAAAAGCGGCTGGCAAGAAAAAAGCCGCAACGAAGGTGGTAAAAAAAGCGGCGAAGAAAAAAGTAGTGAAGAAGAAGATCGCAAAAAAAGCCGCAAAAAAAGCGAAAAAGAAGTAGATGTTCGTAGGGCGGGTGAGGCGCGTAGTTTGCGCCGTTACCCGCCACACTATAAATCCCCTCCCCTTCAAGGGGAGGGTTAGGGTGGGGATGGGGTTTGCATGCTGAGAAAGCAAGCTAGAAGCGACAAACCATCCAAGCGTGCGCGCATAACACCAACATGAGCGAGCCGCATTTCTCTCACTCCTATGCAGAAGCCCGGCGCAGATTCATCGCAGCCGCCCGCGCAGTGGATGCCTGCATACATACCTATGCCATCGATGCCGCCTCGGCAGACGATCTAACCATCGACGTAGCGATCATAGGCGCAGACACCGCCCCCGCGCTGGTGGTGTCATCGGGCGTCCACGGCGTCGAAGGTTTCTTCGGCTCCGCCGTGCAACTTGCGTTACTGGAACAACTCAAGGCAGCGAACGCAAAGCGAGGCATCCGCTACGTGCTGATACACGCCCTCAACCCCTACGGCTTTGCAAACCTGCGCCGCGTCAACGAAGACAACGTCGATCTGAATCGCAACTTCATGACGAGCGCTGACGCATACGCTGGCGCACCACAAGGTTACGCCGGACTCAATGACCTGTTAAATCCGGAGTCTCCGCCGTCAAGATTTGAACCGTTTAAAGCCAAGGCGCTTTGGCACATCTGGCGCACAGGCTTGCCCGCACTGAAAGAAACCATCGCGCGCGGCCAGTACGAATATCCGCGCGGACTTTTTTATGGCAGCAAAGAGCCGTGCGCCTCAACGCGTATCGTACAGAACCACTGCGGCACATGGTTAGCGGCGTCCCAGCACATCGTGCATATAGACCTGCACACCGGCCTGGGCCCGCACGGAAACTACAAGCTGCTGCTCACCGAATCCGACTATGCGGAACACCGCGATGGTTACGCCGAAATATTTGGAGCGGAGCATATCGAACCACTCACCAAACCTGACGGCATGGCATACCGCGTCGCCGGACAATGGGGGCAGTGGATGCAGCAGCATTTTCAAAAGCGGGACTATCGATTCGTCGGCGCGGAGTTTGGCACTTACGACGTGATTCGCGTGCTCGCCGCGCTGCGTGCCGAGAATCGCGCACATCACTTCTGCGCACCAGATAGCCCGGCTTATGTCAGGGCGAAAGCAGAGCTTCGGGAGTGTTTTTGTCCTGATTCAACGGCGTGGCGGCGTCAAGTCATTGATGCCGGACTACAGATCATTGCGCAGGGTAGCCAAGCCGCAGCATTGTTGACTGTCGATCCGAAATGATTCCCGCAGCGCCCGGCGCATCGCAATCAGGGGGCAGCCGATTGGCTGACTGGTCCTGTTACAGCTTCTCAAGCTCATTTTTTGTCATGGGCAAGAATTGATCCTTCGGAATCTTGACGACGGTACTTCCACCACCTCGCATGTTCGTCCCGCCGCCTTGCTGATTCCACGAGGCATATTGCGCCAGCTTTTCAAAAGTAATGAACCACCATTGCTTGAGTTCTCGCGTCTCCGTATCAGTGATCTCCCGCACCACAAACATTGAATGCAGATTTCCGCGTTTCGCGGAATAGTATGCCAACTTAACAAATGGGCCGACGTCCAGACCAAAAAAGTCACCCAGATTCCGGTCAGGCGCACAGGTCTTTTCCTTGATTTCCAATGGGTAGGTGTACTGGCTTCCCCAGAAAATGCCATCAATATCCGAAACCTCGGACATGAATTTGGTCTGGAAGCTTACCCGCAAGTGCTCTTTGATAAATTCCTCGGTAACGTGTTCATCCGGCAAAGAAGATAAGTCTGTCTTGTAGGTCAGAAAATTATATTCTCGATCACGAGGCCTTAGGTAAGCTGGCAATGCCTCTTCCAAGGTTTGCATTTTTGCATCGACTGGCGTTCCAAGCTGCACAGCATTCCATTTCAGCGTTGATGGATCGTCATCGCTCTTGATATCCGGCACACAAAAGTAACTGTGTATGCCGATTTGGTGAAATGTCGAACAGATAGTGTGCAGCCCTCGTGATGGCTCGGGTGGCACTCGATCACGGGTAAGAATCGCGCCGTCGGAAACCACTTCGGGAAATAACGCCACGGTGGAGCGGCCAAACTCGCCGGGACCCGTCTTTCGCGCTATCCACCCACCGAGCGATATTCGGCCACCGAAGCCAAGCGCATTCAAATGATTGCGAAAATCCACTTCCGCAAGCAAGCCGCGAAGCTTATTCATATTCAAAACGCCATGCTGACGATTGCTCGCAATACTTGCGGACAAGAAATCGCGCATGGTGGCTGTTTTCATTCCCGGCATTTCTTGTCCTTTATCTTACGTTCTAGGCGAGCAATAGCTTTATCAATCGAATTTTTTCTCACAGCGTCGCGAATTGCGCACTCCCAAACCACGATTACACGCCAACCTTGCTTTTTGAGCTGAGAGATCGAACTCCGATCACGGGCAATATTTCCCTCTATTTTTGATTTCCAAAATTGCACATTTGACTTAGGCCACCGAAAAGCAGAACAGTTATGACCGTGCCAAAAGCAGCCGTGAACAAAGATTACTACACCGTATTTGGGTAGCGCCAAATCTGGCTTACCCGGCAAATCTTTACGGTGTAGTCCATAACGAAACCCGCATCGATGCAGCCCGGAGCGAACTTGCAATTCAGGCTTTGTATTTTTCGCCCGAATTCCCGACATCATTCGGCTGCGCGCAGCCTTATCGACTACATCGACCATCAGACACTGGGCTGAATGTCCATGCGTCTCATGAAAACAGGGTAGGCTGCCTCATAGACCTTGTCACCATTGAGCACAAACATTCTATCCAGAAGCTTGCGCAACTTTTTAACTTCCGCATCCGAAAATGTTTCGGTTCCATCGACTATCGAAACAATTTCCGCCGGGTCATCATCTGGATGAAACAATAGTTCCTGCCTGGAAAGCTCCGAGAACCAACACAGCATTCCATCGAAAGTAAAATCAGCGCATTCCGGTATACGATTGAGCTTGGCCATGATTTCTCCTTAAGCAGCAACTGCAAGATTGGTAAAAGATAGCTGTTCGTTTTCATCCCGAATGAATTGCGACATCAATAGCGCCGCCTCCCTGATAACCGGAACAGCAACACAATTGCCAAACTGTTTATATGCGCGGGTGTCCGACACCGGTATTCGGAAGGTGTCGGGCAACCCCATCAAGCGGGCGCACTCACGCGGGGTAAGGCGACGCGGGTTCTTCCGAGGCTGCTTTATCAGAATCTCAGACCCGTCCTTGTAATAGCGCGCCGAGAGAGTTCGAGAAATATCGTTACCGGTTACCAAGCCAAACCCGAACCCATTACCCTTCGCACGATGCTTCGCAGCGTAGTTTTGCAAGTACGTCCAGAGATGGTCGGACAAAGTGAACTTGGGAATTACCCGCTGCTTGTCGTAGTCAAAGTACTTGCCTTCGTCCCACGGCAAGTCGGGTTCGCTGCCATCGGTCTTGTGCAGAATTTCCGCGAGCTTGACTGAGCCTTTTTGCGGCAGCTTCAATGCAGCCCAATCAAAACCGACCGACTCACGAAACCCGGCGATCAGAATCCGTTCGCGATGCTGCGGCAGAAAGTGTGCCGCATCGATAACTTTCCAGTGTATGTGATAACCAAGGTCTTTCGTCAGCGTGCGTTTAATCACATCAAACGTACGCCCCTTGTCATGCGACTGAAGGTTTTTTACATTCTCAAGCAAAAAGGCCCGCGGCTGCTTTGCCTTGATGATCCGCGCCACGTCGAAAAATAGCGTGCCCTGAGTTTCATCGGCAAAACCATGTTTCTTGCCTAATGCATTTTTCTTGGAAACGCCTGCGATGGAAAAAGGCTGGCATGGAAAGCCCGCGAGCAGAACGTCGTGATCTGGGATGTCGTTTTCAGCGACTTGCGTTATATCACCAGCAATCTGATGTGATGCCGGAAAATTGGCGGCGTAGGTTTTTTGTGCGTAGCTATCCCACTCGCTGGTGTAGATGCACCGGCCACCCACGTCCTCGAACGCCCTGCGGATACCGCCAATGCCCGCGAAGAGATCGATAAAAGTAAAATCGCCCTCTTCCGGTTGACCCGCAAACAAGGGCAACATGAGTTGTTTGAGTGCGGGAATGATGTAACGTGGCGGCTCGCTCTGTCGTGCCTCCCAGCGGCGAATCGTTCGCGTATTGACCGCAAGTAATTTGGCCAGATCAGCCTGAGAATGGCGTTTGCGCGCTGCCTTCAAGTAATCAATTACGACATCTTGCGGCGCGGCTGTGCGCAGGATTGTTGCCATCGGGGAACCTTCTCTGGGAATAAAAGCGGACATTACGCCCTATTCAATTCCCAGTCAATGCAGTGACGACTACTTCAGCCGCTTTTTCGCTTTGCTAACTCGCTTGGCACGTTGCTTTGCAACGGCTGCAAACACCTGTTCCGTACTCATCAACCGCCCAGCCGCGATATACGCATTGCTCTCCACAAGCTTTTTCTTCCATATGGCCTTCAGCTTTGCATGACTAATGAACTGACCGCCGTCAGCCTGCCGAATGCCTTGCCGAATGGCAGCGATCTGCCATTCATTGATTTTCACGAGCGCGCTTTCATTGTCAAATTGCTCCTGAGTCACTCTCTTTCTCGCCAACGAAAATGGCACCCAAACCGTCAAGCCGCAGCCCGCAATCGCCGCGTACCACGCGTACGAACCGGCTGAACCGCAAGCCGCATGCCCATTGCCCTGAGAAGCACTCGCAAACTTTTGAGTTCAGGATTGCCACGAGGCGAAAGCGTCCGGTACAAGGACGTAGCATTGAGACTCGCTGTTTGCGCTAGCTTGGGAATGCCGCCAAACGCCTCGGCCATGCGGCGCAGTGCAAGCAACAGCTCCTGCTGATCGCCATCTTCGAGTACGGCGTTGAGATATTCCGCCGCGAACTCAGGATCGTCGCGGAAGCTCGCTATCGTCGCGTCGTCATGGCTGCGATAGGGTAATGTTTTTTGCCTGGCTTTCATGACAATCTCCGTCGGTAATCTTCCCAGCACTTCACAGCACGCTCGATATCCGCAGCCTGCGTGCGCTTGTCGCCGCCGCACACAATCAGCACGAGGGCTTGCCCGGCCTTGGCGTAATAGACCCGGTAACCGGCGCCGACATCGATCCGCAACTCGGAAATACCATCGCGACAAAACTTGTGGTCGCCGAAATTGCCTGCGGCAAGCCGGTCTATCCTGCGCTGGATGGCAACCCGCGCCCGCATATCCCTGATGTCATCGAGCCAACTCTGGAATAAATCGCGACCCGATACCGTCAGGTAATGGCGGATATTCATGCAGTCTATTTTCGCTTATAAGCGAATTCTTGTCAATCCACAGAACTGCGCCCCAATCGAAACTCCCACAGTTACTTCACCCTCACTTCACTTTCTTCAACTTCTGCAAAGACCGCAAATTCGCCGGTATAGGCTCATCCGGATGCGTAGTCGGCCAATCGGTAAAGCTCACCTCGCCAACATAAATATCCCCATGCCGATCCAGCGCCACGCCGTGCGGGGCGATGAATTTGCCGGTGACGTTGCCGGGGCCGTCTTGTCCGCCGAGGCGCGAAATCACCGTGCCTTTTTTATCGACGATGCTGATGCGCGGGCCGATGTTCGGATGCACGCGGTTGACGCGCGCGCCGGAGCCGAGTTCGCCGATGATGAATTCGGGTTGTGCGCCCGGACTACCCAGATTGCAGAACAAACCGCATGGGCGGTGCATGTTGTTCCACTGCTCTTCATATTTGCCGTTGCCGTCGAACACCTGCACGCGATGGTTTTCGCGGTCGGCCACGTACACCCAGCCGTCGCGGTCGGTGACGATGTTATGCACGATGTTGAACTGGCCGGGGTCGGTGCCGGGCTCGCCCCAGGACATGATGAGTTTGCCGTCGGGCGAATATTTATGCACCTTGGCGTTGCCGTAGCCGTCTGACACATAAATCTCGCCCTTGGGCGAGAGCGCGGTGTGAGTGCAGCGGTGAAACGGCAGCCCGCTCATATACGGCGTGGGTTTGCCGGGCGTGCCGATCTCCATCAGGATTTTGCCCATCGTCGTGCATTTGCGCACTACGTGGCCGCCGTCGTCGGTGAGATACAGCGTGTCGTCGGCATCGATGTGCAGACCATGCGCGCGCGGGTACTGGCCCTCTCCCCATGAGCGCAAAAAATTGCCGTCGCGATCAAACACCATCAGCGGGTGCTCGCCGCGGTTGAACACATAGACCTGATCCTTGCTGTCGGTGGCGACCGCACCCACGTCTTTGAAACTCCAGCCGTCGGGCAGCTTGGCCCAGTTGTCGATGACTTCGTAACGGTGTTCTCCACTGCCCAGAATGACTGACATAGCGTTTTCCTTTGGTTTGAAGCGATTGACGGGGCGTTGTCGGGATGGTTCTTTGCATTGTAACGAACTGGGGCTACAGTCCTGCCCTGCGCACCCCGCCACGCGTGCCGTAGGATGCCCCATCAAAATATACCTAACTATTTGTTTTTATTGATTATTTTTTAAGGTTCTGCAATGACAACCCACCCACGCTCATCGATGCCTGCGCTGTGCGGCGCGGCCTGTCTGCTGGCTCTTGGAAACATTGGCAACGCGCTCGCGCAAACGCCCGCTTCAACGGCGGCGTTTCCCACCAAGCCCATACGCATCGTCGTCCCCGCCACGCCAGGCGGCGGCACGGATATTTTGTCGCGGCTGCTGAGCCCGAAGCTGACCGATATCCTTGGGCAAAACATGATTATCGAAAATCGTGCGGGCGCTTCCACCAATATCGGCACCGAGTTCGTGGCGCGTTCGGCGCCCGATGGTTACACCGTGCTGATGGCAACCACGCCGCACGCGATCAACCCGAGTCTCTTTGCCAAACTGAGTTTTGATCCGGTGCGTGATTTCACCATGATCAGCCAGTTGGCGCTAACGCAGAACGTGCTGCTCACGCATCCGTCGCTGCCGGTTAATAACGTGAAGGAATTTATCGCGCTCGCCAAGGCGCGCCCCGGACAATTGACCGCCGGCACATCGGGTGGCACGTCGGCGTTTCTCGCGATTGAGATGCTGCGCGCGGCGGCGAAGATCGATGTGCTCAACATTCCCTACAAAGGCGCGGGCGCGGCGTTGAACGACATCATCGCGGGGCATTTGCAGTTTCAGGTGAACACCACGCTCGCCACGATCCAGTTTATTCAGGCCGGCAAGCTGCGCGCCATCGCCACCTGCGGCGCGAAACGCACGGCCACGCTGCCGCAGGTGCCCACGGTCGCCGAAACCATTCCCGGGTTTGAATCCAGCGGCTGGTATGCGCTGCTGGGGCCGGCCGGCATGCCGCGCGATGTGGTGCTAAAGCTGCACGGCGCTTTCGCCAAGGCGATTCAGTCGCCGGATATCGTGAAGCGGCTGACGGAACAAGGTGTGGATATCGTCGCCGGCTCGCCCGACGAACTCACCAAGCTGATACCGCTCGAAATCAGCAAATGGGCTGCGGCGGTCAAGGCGTCGGGGGCGAAAGGAAATTAAGGGAAATTAAAACGCGCGGAATTTCTCCGTCGCCAACAGGCGCGTCATTTCCTCCCGTAGCGCCGCCACGTCATCGGCGGTCAGCGGCTGCAAGGGCGCCTGCGCCCTGAAAGCCTCCGCGGTAAGCGGCAACGCGAGATAGTGGCCGAAGGGTTGCATCGTTGCGCCGCGCGCGCGCCCGTACAGATGCACGTGCAGCTCGGGCCGCCAGTTACCGTTGTCCTGATAGTTGATTCTACCGATGTCGATGCCGCGCCGGGTGAGCACGGTGGTCATCGCCTCGCCGGCCACCATGGTGAGCTTCATCAGATCGACCGCGCGCTCGCGGTCAAGCTGCGTGCGGTCCACAACCGCCACCTTGGGATTGATGATCAGGTGACCGCCGTCGCCGCGTGACACATGCGGCTGTTCCGGCGTGATGACTAGATAGTGTTTCGACTCCAGGACGAGCATGACGGACATTTCGCGAACTCCCTGTCGATGGCTGGGCTTGCCCCAGTTTATCCGGGCAGCGACATTGTAACGACGCATCGAGTCGACACAAAACGGCTGCGGCAATCGCCCCGCGCCCGGCGCCCGGCGCACCGTGTCGTCGGTGTATCCGCGCCTCGCGCGCCATTTCAAATTTTTTTAGCTTGGCAATTCCCCACCCCGCGTGCACGCATCTGGTAAATTCACCCCTATGAAAGCCGCCTTGAAAATAGCACTATGGTTCGCCGCAGGGGCGGGCGCGGCGGCACCGCACGGTTTTGCGCAGGCTGCCGAGGTTTATCCCGTGCGCCCGATCCGCTTCATCGTGCCGTATCCGCCCGGCGGCGGCGCGGATACGCTCGCGCGTACCGTGGGGCAGAAAATCGGCGAAGCGTGGGGACAGCAAGTCGTGATCGATAATCGTCCCGGCGGCGCCACCAATATCGCGGCGGAAGTGGCGGCCAACGCCGCGCCCGATGGTTACACGCTGCTCGAAACCGTGCTCGCGCATGCGGTGAACGCAAGCCTGTTTCCCAAGTTAAGTTACGACCTGCGGCGTGATTTTGCGCCGGTGGTGTTCATGGCAACCATACCCAACATTCTGGTGGTGCATCCGTCGGTGCCGGTGAAATCCACGCGCGAGTTGATCGACTACGCGCGCACGCGGCCCGGCGCACTCAACTACGCCTCCACCGGCAACGGCGGGCCGCAGCATCTGGGCATGGAATTATTCAAGACGCTGACTGCAGTGCAGTTGACGCATGTGCCCTACAAAGGCGCGGCCCCCGCGCACACCGATCTGGTCAGCGGGCAGGTGCAGGTGATGTTTGCGAACATGCTGTCGAGCCTGCCGCTGATACGCGCGGCGCGACTGCGTGCGCTGGCCATTTCCAGCGCGAAGCGTTCATCCGTGCTGGCGGAACTGCCCACCGTGGCGGAAAGCGGCGCGCCGGGTTTTGAATCCGGCTCGTGGTTCGGCATCTCGGCGCCCGCCAAAACACCGCGCCCCATCATCGACAAACTCAACACCGAGGCCAATCGCGTGCTGAAAAATCAGGAACTGCGCGAGCGTCTCGGCGCAGAAGGGGCGGATTTTATCGGCGGCACGCCGGACGCGTACGGCGCATTTACGCGCGCGGAAATCGCCAAGTGGGCGAAAGTGGTGACGTTCGCGCAGGTGAAGCTGGATTGATAAAATCCGCCATTGAAGCGCTGCGTTGCGGCGCACGGCAACCTAATTCCTGACGCTTTCCCATGATCAGACAACTTTGCATCACGCTGACGCTGACGGCAGGCGCATCCGCCCTTGGCATGGCCGCCGACATTTATCCCACAAGATCCGTGCGCGTGGTCGTGCCGTTCGCCCCTGGCGGCGGCACGGATATGGTTGCGCGCTTGGTAGCACAGCAGTTCGGCGAATCGCTCGGCAAACCGTTCGTGGTGGACAACCGCACCGGCGCCAGCGGCATCATCGCTTACGAAATTGTTGCCAAGGCCGCGCCGGACGGACACACGCTGCTGGTCACCAACTCGGCTTTTGCAAGTCTGCCGGGATTGTTTAAAACGCTGCCTTACGAAACCGTAAAAAATTTCACGCCCATCAGCGAAATCATGCACGCCCCCAACGTGCTGGTGGCGCACCCGTCGGTGAATGTCACCACGCTCAAGGATTTCATCGCGCTGGCGCGCGCGCATCCGGGCAAATACAACTACGGCTCGGGCGGCGCGGGCAGCGCGCTGCATCTGTATGGCGAATTGTTTAAAACGGCCGCCAAGGTGGATCTCACGCACATCCCGTACAAAGGCGGCGGCGACAACATGGCGGCGCTGCTCGGCGGCCATATACACATGAACATCACGCAGTATCAGCCCAGCGTGATTGCCTTGATCAAAAGCGGCAAGTTACGCGCGCTGGCGGTCACCACGGATGGCAAGCGTTCCGCCACGCTGCCCGATGTGCCGTCGATGAGCGAGGCCGGTGTGCCCGGTATGGCGATTTACTCGTGGGCCGGCGTATTGGCGCCGGCGGGACTGTCAAAAACACTGACCGGCAAACTGCACGGCGAAGTGCTCAAAATGCTCGCCGCGCCCGCAGTGCAGGAACGCTTTGCCGCGCAGGATGGCGAACGCGTCGGCAGCACGCCGGTTGAATTCACCAAACTGCTGCACAGTGAAATTCAGCGCTGGTCCGAAGTGATACGTGTGGCGGGGATTGCGCGGCAGTGAGCGCCGCGAATGCAACGCCCGTTTCCCT
>CAMDDY010000005.1 GCA_945893125.1 Bordetella parapertussis | reverse complement strand
AATCACCAAAAAAGACATCTCTGCCGCCATGCACTACCTCAACCATCGCCCCAGAAAATGCCTCGGCTTCAAAACACCCCACGAAGTCTTCTGGAAGAAGCTACACTCGCATCATAACGCGGTTGCACTTCAGACTTGAATCCGCCCTTACCAGCACAGCGATTTCGCGCCGATTACCCGTATCGGCATGCCGCCTAACATCAGAGCCGTACATCCATCGGTGCCGTTTAACTCGATCCAGAATCTGGTGGTGTATGCCAAGTTAAATCCCGGCAAGCTGAGTTATACCGCCAGCACGCCCGGCACTTCGCCGCATTTGACGATGGAGTTGCTCAAGTTGCGATTGAAATTCAACATCGTGCATATCGGCTACAAAAGCGCGGCACAGGCGACGAGCGATGTTATTGCAGGCCAACTGCCGATTAATATTACGAACATTCCGTTTCTCGTGGCGCCGGTTCAGGCCGGACAGTTGCGCGCGCTGGCGGTTGCGAGTGCAAAGCGGCAGCCGTTGTTGCCGAACATGCCGACGATGGCGGAATCCGGCGTGCCTGACTTCGAGGTCAACTCGTGGTACGGCGTATGCGCGCCGGCCGGGACACCCGTGGCGTTGCTGGATAAGTTAAATGCAGACATTCACTCGGCAATGCGTACCCCGGAAGTCGAGCGGCGCCTAAACGATCTGGGGATGCCTCCCGAACCGACCACCCGCGAGGAATTCGACAAGTTCATGCGTGGCGAGATTGCGCGCTGGGCGCAGGTGATCAAGGATGCGAAAATTCCCAAAATGTAGCCGGCAGGTTAGGGAATATAGTAAGCTTTTGTTTTTAAACAATAATTATTGGTTTTCGCCAACCCGGAATGCACCCTTATCCTGCTCATCCAGTTGCGCGATCAAGCCGGTTTCCCATGCCAGATATTGTTTCATCGCCTCGCGATTGCCGAGGTGACGATCATGCACGAAGAACAAGTAGTCGATACATTCGGTGTCCGGCGGCGTTTGTGGTGACGCTTCGAGTGCGTGGCCCGCATTGGTCCACGCGGCGAGTCCGCCTTCGAGTAGTTTGATGTGAGTGACGCCTGCTACAGCAAGATCGATAGCCGCAGCTTGCGCGACATCGGTGTCGCGCGTAATCAACACCACATTCTTTGCATTCGCGGCGTCTTTCACAATACGCGAGCGGATGCTCCAGCGGCTGCCCGGCACATGCTGCTTGCGGTAATTCATGCTGGGGCCGAGGTAAAACGCGCTGCATGTTTTATTGGCCAGTGCTTGTTTTAGTTCGTCAGCGGAAATTTTCGCCAGCGCAGGCAGCGTGGCTTTCGCCGGGGCGGGCAATTTCAAGCCTGAATTGATGCCGCCTTCCAGCACATAAACATCACAGCCGAGTTGCTTTAACCACGCGGCGACCACCGGCGCGCGCACGCCTTCGCTGTCGGCGAGCACGATGCGCGCGTTGCGCACGCCCACCCATTGATCGGTGGCCTGCACCAGTTGGCCGCCGGGCGCATGCGCGGCGCCCGGCAGCGAGCCCGCGGCGAATTCCTCCGGCGTGCGCACGTCGAGCAGATACAGCGAACGGTTGGTTTCACCGCGCCAGCTTTCCACTTGTTTGGCCGTGACGGTAGAAACCTTGAATCGCGCGAGTAATTTTTGCGCGCTGGCTTGCAGACCGGGCAGCGCCGCCGCGTCGATTGGTTCGGGATACTTGCGCGTGGCGCCGCGCTCCAACTCAAAATCGGCGAGCACCCAGCCCTGTGTGCCGTTCTCCAGCGCCACCACCGGATTTTCAATGCCGAAATTCAGCAGCGTTTGCGCGCCCATGATCGAGCGCGTGCGTCCCGCGCAGTTGACCACGATCCTGGTCTTGGGATTTTTCACCAACTGGCGGATGCGCAACGGCAGTTCCGCGTTCGGGCAGCATATGCCGCCGGGAATATTCATCTTGTTGTATTCCGTGAACGGACGGCCATCAACGATGATGAAATCCTCATTGCGCTGTTTCATGTGCACGAGTTCCGTCACCGTGATGCGCGGCGTGTCATACACGTGTTCGACCAGCTCGCCGAATAATTTGCTCGGCACATTCACGCCCTTGAAAATCGCAAACCCCGCCGCCGCCCACGCCGGGTTGCCGCCGGCGAGTACCGACACGTCGGTATAGCCGATGGCGTTAAGACGTTTCACCCCGCGTTCCGCCACGCCGTCGCCGTCGTCGCACAACACGATGCGCACACTCTTGCGCGGCACGAGTGCTGCGATGCCGAGCTCCAACCGGCTGTAAGGCAACGGCGTGGCAAACAACAAATGCCCTTCGCCGAACTGGCCTTCTTCGCGCACGTCGAGCAGCGCGAGTTCATTGCCGTCGTGGAGCGCATTTTTAAGATCGCGGGAGGAGACAGTGCGAGTTGTCATCGGAGATTTTCCGGCAAGGGGAGGGAGCGCGGATTATAGCGCCGCCGTGGGTGGCGCCGAACTTTTGTGGTGCTTGTATGCGCCAGCGATAGGCGTGGATTTCAGTTATGATTTTGTTATTCAAGCTTTGGGCGCGCAGTGCGTCCCGGTCGTTGCGAAATAGAGGGAGAGAAAGCCGATGAACATCGTTCGATCAGGATTGATCCTGTTGTTGCTGCCGTTGTTATTATGGTCGCTGCAAGCTGCGGCCGCCGTCACGGACGAAATCCACTTCAAAAAAGGCGAGGCCATGGGCACGGTGCGCGGGCAAGTGACCACCACCAAAACTTACCAATTCAGAGCGCGCAAAGGACAAAGCTTCACGGTGAACCTGGCGCCCGACGGCGGCGATAAAGGCAATTTGACCCTGACGCTGTATGCCTATTGCGGTGAAGAATTCGGCGCGCCGCTGGTGAGCGAATCGCTGCGCTGGGAAGGGAAACTGCCTTGCACCGATAAATACACCGTGGATGTGACGCCCAGTCGAGAGGCGATGCAGGCAGCACGTTCGCAGCGGTACGCGTTGCAGGTCACCATTCGTTAACGGTGTCGAAGGAGCGCCAGAACGCGCCATGAAAATTGCGCGGGTTGTCGCCGCGCCGGTGATTCCGTTTCACTGGACTATTGCGTTGGCCACACGTACGGATCTGTGCGGGGGCGGCGCGTAATCGCCGTCCCTGGTGTGCCCGGCGACCCCCATTTCCATGCTCTGTTCTGGGATGCTTTCATTCTTCTGCCTGCGCAGCATTCTATTTCGCGCTTGCCGGTTCATGCACGCCCGGCAACTCCGGCGCGAATTGCAGACGCCACGCCTCCACTGCATTCGCCTGCACCACGGTGCCGCCCCAATAGCCCGCGAGTTCGATCACTTCGATCACTTCTTCGCGGGTTGCACCGGCTTTCACTGCTTTGTCGATGTGGCTCTTGATGTTCCTGGGCGGGCTTTTCAGTGCGGCGACGATGCCGGTCGCCACGAGTTCTTTCACTTTGCGATCGAGATGGCGCTGACTTAGATAGACGAATTTGACCCATTCGTCGAATTTCCGCATGTAGTCGAGATCCGCTTCGGCCTGTATCCGGTGGATCCCGTAGCGGTAGCCGCGCGCCTCGAGCACACCGTCGAGTAACTTTGTTCTGGCCTTGGCGGTGGCTGTGGCCGTAGTGCGCTTGCTTTTCACCGTTGTTCTCCTTATGTTCTTCGGTTGCGCCTGATGCTGCCGGACGCGAATTACTCGACCGTGAGCTTGAGTGCTCTCACGATTTTTCCCAGCCGGGCTATTTCGGATTTGATGTGCCCGGCGAATGCTGCCGGGGTGCTGCCGATGCGGACATACGCGAGTTCGTCGAGCCGCTTGCGCGCGTCCGGTTCGTTCAGCCAACCGGCCGCGGCGTTATGAATGGTGTTGATGACGGCATTCGGCGCTGCCGCTGGCGCCAGCAGTCCGAACCAGTTTCCGGCTTCAAATCCGGGCAGGCCCGATTCGGCAATCGTCGGCAACTCCGGCGCCATCGGCACGCGCTTCAATGTGGTGACCGCCAATGCGCGCAGCCGTGCCTGCCTGACATGAGGCAACGAAATTCCGAGCGGCGAAAAGTAGACCGCAACCTCGCCGGCGACCACCGCGAGCAGCGCCGGCCCGCCGCCCTTGTAAGGCACGTGCACGATGTCCACGCCAGCCTGTCCCTTGAATAATTCGGCGGCGAGGAAAGTGAAGGTGCCGGTTCCGCCGGAGGCATAATTGAGCGTGCCGGGTCTCGCCTTCGCAATTGCGATGAGTTCGCTCACCGATTTGGCCGCCACCGTCGAATGCACGACCAGCGCGGCGGGGTCGGTCACGAGCTGTGTCACCGGGGCAAAGTCGCGCACGATGTCGTACGGCAGTTTGCGGTATAGCGTGACGTTTACCGCATGGCTGATGGTTACCATGAACAGCGTATAGCCGTCCGGCGGCGACCGGGCGGCGATATCCGGCCCGATATTGGCGCCGCCGCCCGGACGGTTGTCGAGTATGACCTGCCGACCGAAAGTGCGCGTCAGTCCTTCGGCAACAAGACGGCCCAGAGTGTCGCCGGAACTCCCCGGCGAGCCGGTCACGATCAGCCGGACCGGTTTATCGGGATAAGTTTGGGCGCACGCGGGGGCGGTCGGCATGAGCAGACAAGCCGCACCGAGTACGCATGTGCGTGTGTGCATGGTCGTTCTCCGCAGCATCCTGATCGGCTCGAATTTTAACAGTAAAAAAAGCCCGCAAAAATGTGAGCTTTGGAAATAAATTTTACGTTGTCTATTTCAGGCGGCCTTCAGAACGGAATATCGTCGTCCATTGGGGGGGGCCGTGCGAGTTGTCATTGTATATTTTTCCGATTTTCCACTCTCGCGCCTGACCTTACGGATGCCAGACACGCGGCGGCAGGGATACGCGCGCGTCTCGCATAACCGCAGGCCGGGGTGCTAGTACTGTGACACATTAATTTCGATACATCGATACCAATGTAAAGTCCCTTCCCCTTCAGGGGGAAGGTTAGGATGGGGGTGGGGTTTTCCCAGGCGTTTGCCCCCACCCCCATCCCCGCCTTCCCCCTGAAGGGGAAGGAGTTTCTTTGATACGATGATGTGGAATTAATGTGTTGCAATACTAGCGACAGCGGACGATAGCACTTCATGCACTCACTCATTACGCACGCCTGCCACTTTGATGACCTTGGCCCATTTGTCGATCTCCGCGCGGATGTAGGCGGCGAACTCCTGCGACGAACTGGCCACGATATCGTTGCCCTGATTCACAATGGCACTGCGCACCTCGGGTATGGCCAGTACTTTCACCAAATCCGCGTGCATGCGGGCGACCACAGCGGCGCCCGCGCCGGCGCGCGTGACGATGCCCTGCCACGAACTCGATTCCGCACCCGCGTAACCTGCCTCGGCGGTGGTTGGGATGTCCGGCAGCGCCGCCGAGCGTTTGGCGGTGGTGACGGCCAGCGCGCGCAGCTTGCCGCTTTTGACATGCGGCACCGCCGTGATCACGTTGTTGAACATCACGCCGACTTGTCCGCCGATGAGATCGGTGGTGGCCGGCGCGCCGCCCTTGTACGGCACGTGAACCATGTCGATGCCGGCGATCATCTTGAATAACTCGGTGGTCAGATGTATGCCGGTGGCGGTGCCGCTGGAGGCATACGACAACGAACCGGGTTTGGCCTTGGCGAGCGCCACCAGTTCTTTCAGCGTGCGCGCGGGTACCGAAGGATGCAGCGTCACCACATACGGCGAGGTGGACACCATCGACACCGGCGCAAAATCCGTGAGGGGATCGTAACGCGGCTTGCGTGGCATCGCCGGGATCACCGCCAGCGTGCTGATCGAACCCATCGCCAGCGTGTAGCCATCGTTGGGCGCCTGCGCCGCGATTTCAAAACCAATCGCGCCGCCCGCGCCGGGGCGGTTGTCAAACACCACCGGCTGGCCCCACAACTCGGTGAGCTTCAATCCAATGATGCGCGCCTGCACATCGTTTTGTCCGCCGGGCGGTTGCGCGATGATGAAGCGGATGGGTTTGGCGGGCCAGGTTTGCGCTTGGGCTTGGGCTGTTAAGAGGCAAACGGCGAAAAACAAAGATCTTTGACACAGATTTGCGCAGATTTTCACAGATTAACCCCGTGTGATTTCTGGTTTGGTTTGATCGTTGCTCATTTCATCACGCGCTTTCGTGCAGATGTCGTGGTGTAGCCAAGAAATAATCTGCGTAAATCTGTGTAAATCTGCGTCAAAAGATTTTTAGACTTTAACGCCAGCCTTGCGCGCCTGCTGCACAAACGTCTGCCGCGCCGCCAGCATGTCATCCAGCGTGCCGAAGGCGTTGGTGTAACCGCCCTTGAAGCCCGCGCCTTCGATCAGTTTGAACATCTTGCCGAAGTTGATGTTGCCCTTGCCCGGCGGCAGATGCACCTCAAAACCGTTGCGGAAGCAATCCGCCAGCCGCACCTCATGCACACGTTTGAAGTTGAGCGCTTTGACGAAGCCCTCGATACCTTCGGGCACCAGATGCGCGTGGTTGGCGGTAAAGCACAGTTTGAAGTTGGGCGATTGGATGTCCCAGTAGTACTGCCACTCTTCAACCGTGTGCGCGAGGTAATGCACCTCGGCGTCATCCGGCTCCTTGTTGAGGTTTTCCAGCAGCACCAGCGCTTTCTTTTTCTCGGCATATTTCACCACCGCCTGCAGGCGCGCGCGGCCTGCCTCCATGCGCATTTTTTTGTCTTTGGTGAAATGGTAGCCCGCGTGCATCTCTGTCCAGCTCGCACCCAGCTTTGGCACCAGATCAACGTAGCGTTTGAGGTACTCAGTCACCGCGTCGGCGACATGCGGCGAATACTCCGCGACATTCACCGCCGAGTTGGTATGCAGCCCCAGCGCGATGCCGTGTTTATCCAGCAGCTTGCGCACGCCGGCGCAGCGCTTGGTGTCAAATTTCGGCAGCGCGTTGTCGCCGGTGTCGAGTTGAATGTCGATGTGATGCAACCCGTTTTTCGCGGCCCACTCAATGGCGGTTTCCAGTTTCAGACGGCGGCTGATGTCGATGCCGATGCGGTCTAGCAGGCTCATGTTTTTCCTCTCAACGTTGGGTTCGTGGCATGATAACGCAAAGAGCCGGGGCGAGACCTGGCCGGGCTGAATCCTGGTTGATAAATCGGAGGCGAACATGAACAACAAAATGGGTGTTATTGCAGCACTGGCGTTACTGGTGACACACACTGCGGCACAAGCGCAATCCGCCGCGGCCTTTCCCACGCGCCCTGTGCGCTTCGTGATCGGCTTTCCCGCCGGCGGACCCACCGACGCGGCTGGCCGGATCATGGCGCAGTCGCTGTCGCAATCGCTGGGGCAAACAGTGCTGATCGATAACCGGCCCGGCGCCGATGGCGTGATCGGCGCGGAGCTGGCGGCGAAAGCCACGCCCGATGGACACACTTTGCTGCTGGGCGGTTCCGGCAACATGGCGGGCGCGCCGGCGATGCGCAAGAGTCTGCCGTTTGATCCGGTGGCCGATTTCACGCCGATCACGTTTGTGGGATGGAATAGCCAGTTGCTGGTGGTGAACGCCGGCACGCCGGCAAAAAATCTTGCGGAACTGATCAGCTACGCGCGCGCCAATCCCGGCAAGCTGGTGGTCGCCGCCGCTAATCCGTCAACCGTGTTTGCCCTGGCGCAGGTCAAAGCCACCGCGAAAGTGGATATGCTGAGCGTGCCGTACAAAGGCGATGCGGCGGCGGTGCCGGATTTGATTGCTGGGCGCGCCAACATCGTGATCGGCGGCACCAATCTGGTGTTGCCGCACGTGAAAGAGGGGCGGCTACGCGCCATCGCGGCGATCACCCGCACGCGCACGCGGCCCGCGCCCGATGTGCCGACGATGGTGGAACAGGGTTTCCCGAATTTTTCGATTTACGGCTGGTTCGCCTTGTTCGCGCCGTCGAAAACCCCCGCTGCGGTGGTCGAGCGACTCGACCGCGAAGTTATGGCGGTATTAAAGCGCCCGGAAACGCAGGATCAGTTCGGCAGGATCGGTTTCGAGGTGGGCAATATGCCGCGCCAGGAAGTGCCCGCGTTCGTCAAAGACCAGTTGGCTTCGTGGGCGGCGGCAGCGCGCGAGGCGGGGATACAACCACAGTAAGCATCCCGGTTAGACCATAGCCGTAAGGGCAGGTAAGATTACGCCATCACCCTTTTCAAATTTTTTCCAGGAGACATCATGAAATTCTTCCAGGGTTTTTTGCACTTCAACATCCGTTGCTCCGAAGCCGACCTGCCGGCCATCGAAAAATTCTACGGTGACGTGCTCGACCTCAAAAGCGGCCCGCGCCCCAATTTTAATGCGCCAGGCATGTGGCTTTATTACGGCGACGATCCCATCCTGCATGTCGGCGCGCGCTTCAAAAAAGGCGCGCAGGTGAAGGATCATCACAGCGGCAGCCTGGATCACATCGCATGGAAGGCCACCGGCGCGGTGGATTTCAGGAAGCGCCTGAAGTCGCTCGACATCGAGTTCGAAGAACAGAACATCAAGGACGCCGGCTACCAGGTGTTCTTATACGACCCGGTGGGCACCAAGCTCGAATTCAATTTCGAGAAAGAGCATGTGCCGGATGCGGTGCCGCTGGGGACTACGGCGCAGGCGAATATGCGATAGCTTAGTAGGATGGGTGGAGCGCAGCGCAACCCATCGATTGCGGTCGCGCGATGAAATGATGGGTTGCACACATCCTACAAAATATGGTTGAGGCGAATAAGCGTTAAGTATTTGTTTTTAAACAATTTTCTTTAAGGCTTTCCATTGCCGCCGAAACACCACCATTTTGATGCGGGACCTTCGCCAGCGCGAGGCCCATCTCCACGCCGGCCAGCGTGCCCATCAGCGTAAGGTCGTTGAAGTCGCCGAGGTGCCCGATACGAAACACTTTGTCGGCAATCTTGCCCAAGCCGCTGCCGAGTGACATGTTGAAGTTGTCGAGCACGACTTTGCGGAAGGCGACTTCGCTGTGGCCTTCGGGCATCAGCACGGCGGTCAACACGCTCGAATGCTCGGTTTCGTTTTTGCACAGAATTTCGAGGCCCCACGTTTGCACCGCGCGGCGCGTGGCTTCGGCGTGGCGGTCGTGGCGCTTGAATACGTTGTCGAGACCTTCTTCCTCGAGCATGGCCACGGCTTCGCGCAAACCATAAAGCAAATTGGTCGAAGGCGTGTAGGGGAAAAACCCGGTTTTGTTGGGGCCGATCATTTCGTCCCAACTCCAGTAGGAGCGCGGCAGCTTCGCGGTTTTGGACACGGCCAGCGCTTTTTCGCTGACGGCGTTGAACGCCAATCCCGGCGGCAGCATCAGGCCTTTTTGCGAACCGGCGACGGTGACATCCACGCCCCATTCGTCGTGACGGTAATCGATGGAGCCGAGACCTGAAATCGTATCCACCATCAACAGCGCCGGGTGTTTGGCGCGGTCCATCGCCTTGCGCACTTCGGCGATTTTGGAGGTGACGGCAGTGGAGGTTTCGTTATGCACCACGCACACCGCTTTGATCGCGTGCGCTTTGTCTTCATTGAGGCGCGCTTCAATCGCGGTGGCGTCCGCCCCGCGCCGCCAATCACCGGCGATGAACTCCGGCTGCAAACCCAAACGCAGCGCAAGTTTTTGCCACAGCGAGGCAAACTGGCCGGTCTCGTACATCAAAATCTTGTCGCCCGCGGACAAGGTATTAACCAGCGCCGCTTCCCACGCGCCGGTGCCCGACGCGGGGTAAATCACCACATGGCCCTTGGTCTTGAAGATGCGCTGCATGCCGGCCAGCACGTCGTAACCCAGTTGCTGAAACTCCGGCCCGCGATGATCGATGGTCGGGCGGTCGATGGCGCGCAGAATGCGGTCGGGCACGTTGGACGGGCCGGGGATTTGCAGGAAGTGGCGGCCGGCGGTGTGAGGCATGGTGAGACTCCTTGGTGGGAGGCGTATTATAAGGGTGTACATCAACTGCATTTCGACGCGGATTTACGCAGATGAACGCAGATTAAAACCCACCATCGTCATTCCAGCGTTCGCTGGAACGACGCGAGGGGGGTAATCTGTGTTCATCTGCGTAAATCCGCGTCAAAAAAGGTTTTGAAGTGACCACAACCAACACCACTCTCGCCGCCCGCCTAGCCAAAGAAATCCACGGCGAAGTCCTCTTCGACGCCGCCACGCGCGGGCGTTACTCGACCGACGCGTCGATTTATCAGATCGAGCCCATCGGCGTGGTGATTCCGCAAACGGAAGAAGACGCCACCGTCGCGATGCAAATCGCGCTGGATGCCGGCGTTGCGGTATTGCCGCGCGGCGGCGGCACCTCGCAGTGCGGACAGACCGTGGGCGAGGCGCTGGTGATTGATGTCAGCAAATACCTGCGCAACGTGATGGATTTCAATGCCGAGGCGCGCACGTGTGTTGTGCAGCCGGGCGTGGTGCTGGATCAACTCAATGCGTTCTTGAAGCCGCACGGCCTGTGGTATCCGGTGGATGTGTCCACCAGCGCGCAAGCGACCATCGGCGGCATGACGGGCAACAACTCCTGCGGTTCACGCTCGATTTTCTACGGCAACATGGTGCATAACGTGCGCGGGGTCGATGCCGTGCTGGCTGACGGCGGCGCGTATCACTTTGGCGCCGTGCCGTCGGATTTGGCGCAGCTTGATGGCCCGCAGGGTTACCGCGATCTGGTGCGCAAGATACGCGACATCGCGGTGTTGAACGCCGAAGAGATCGAGCTGCGCTACCCCAAGCTGCTGCGCCGCGTGGGCGGCTACAACCTCGACATGGTGTCGGGCATGGCGTTCAACATGGCGCACTTGCTGGTGGGCAGCGAAGGCACGCTCGCTTACTCCAAGCGCGTGCATCTGAATCTATCGACGCTGCCCAAACACAAGACGCTGGGCGTGTGCCACTTCCCCACGTTCTACAAGTCGATGGAAGCGCCGCAGCAGATCGTGAAGTTAAAACCCACTGCGGTGGAACTGGTGGATCGCACCATGATCGGTCTCGCGCGCAGCAACGCCGCGTTTAGGCCCATCGTGGAAAAATTTATTCAAGGCGATCCTGACGCGATTCTGCTGGTGGAATTCGCCGGTGATGACAAAGACGAGCAGACTGCGAAATTGAAGCAACTGGTAGAACTGATGGGCGATCTCGGTCACCCCGACAGCGTGATCGAAATCACCGATGCCGCGTTCCAGCGCGACGTATGGGAGGTACGCAAGGCGGGGCTGAACATCATGATGTCGATGAAGGGCGACGGTAAACCCGTGTCGTTCATCGAAGATTGCGCGGTGCCGCTGGAACACCTGGCCGAATACACCGACCGTTTGACCAAGGTGTTCGAGAAACACGGCACCACCGGCACCTGGTACGCGCATGCCTCGGTGGGCACGTTGCACGTGCGGCCCATCCTCAATATGCGCGAGGACGGCGCGGGCAAAATGCGCGCCATCGCCGAAGAAGCCGCGGAGATGGTGAAGCAATACAAAGGCTCGTATTCCGGTGAACACGGCGATGGGCTGGTGCGCAGCGAATGGATCGCGCCGTTCTTCGGGCCGAAGCTCACGCAGGCGTTCGGCGAGATCAAGGCTATTTTTGATCCGAAGGGCTTGCTCAACCCCGGCAAAATCGTGCGCCCGTCGAAGCAGGATGATCGTTCGCTGTTTCGTTTCAAGCCGGGCTACAAGACCATACCGATCAAGACTGTTCTGGATTGGAAGGAGTGGGGCGGCCTCGATAAAGCGGTGGAGATGTGCAACAACAACGGCCACTGCCGCAAGTTCGACGCCGGCACCATGTGCCCCTCGTTTCGCGTCACGCGTGATGAGCAACATCTGACGCGCGGACGGGCGAATACCTTGCGCTTGGCGCTATCGGGCCAGCTAGGCCCGGATGCGTTTACCTCCGACGAAATGCACAAGGCAATGGATCTCTGCGTGTCGTGCAAGGGCTGCAAACGCGAATGCCCGACCGGCGTGGACATGGCGAAGATGAAGGTGGAGTTCCTGCATCATTACAAGCAGCGGCATGGGTTTACCCTCAAGGACAAGCTGATTGCGAACTTGCCGCTGTATGCGCCTTGGGTTGCGAAAATGGGACCGCTGGCGAATTGGGCGCAGGCTTTGGGTAAGGGGTTTGCGGGGTTTGCTTCGCAGCGTTCGTTGCCGAAGTGGAAGACCAATTTTTTGGGCGGGCAAGTTTCACCCGCACCCCAACCCGCTGCCCTCAAAGCAGCGGGCGCTACAAGCCGCGAAGTCGTCCTCTTCATCGACACCTTCACCAACTACTTCGAACCCGAAAACGCCCACGCCGCGCTTAACGTTTTGCAAGCGGCGGGCTACACCGTACACATCCCGCAAGCCAGGGATACAAAACGCCCGCTGTGCTGTGGCCGCACCTATCTCGCCACCGGCATGGTGGACAAAGCCCGCTTTGAGGCCGAGCGCACGATCAACACATTGATGCCCTACATCGAACGCGGCATCCCGGTTGTCGGGCTGGAGCCTTCCTGCGTGCTGGGCATGCGCGACGAGTTCCTGTCGTTGTGGCCGACGCCGCAGGCAGCGGAACTGGATTTGAATGCTTTTCTGTTCGAGGAATTCATCGCGCGCGAACTCGACGCGGGCCGCTTCAAACTCAACCTCAAAGCATTGCCGCAGAAAAAAGCGCTGCTGCACGGCCATTGCCATCAGAAAGCCTTCGCCGTGATGCCCGCCGTGCTGCGCGTGCTGAAACTGATTCCGGAGTTACAAACGGAATTGATCGAATCCAGTTGCTGCGGCATGGCCGGCAGTTTTGGCTACGACGCCGAACATTACGACGTATCGATGCAAATGGCCGAGGCCGCGCTACTGCCCAAAGTGCGCGAAGCCGGCAAAGACACGCTCATCATCGCCGACGGCACCAGTTGCCGGCATCAGATACACGATGGCGCGCAACGCGAAGCGGTGCATGTGGCGCGGGTGTTGGCGGATGCGCTGGTATGAGTTATTGTGGCGCGTAAATTGGTTTTAGTCATTTTATTTGGCGCATAATTATTGATTGCGCCATAAAAATAGATTAACATGGCTCAATATTTTATATCGCGCCATATTAATACGTGCCAAAACAAGTCTCACAACACGAGCTCGACGTAGTAGTGCAGGCGGTTACCCGGCTTTCCGGAGGTAGCTCCGTCGAGACTATTGGCGACTCACTTGCCACCAAGCTGTCGCGCCGCACACTACAGCGCCGCTTAGCGCAACTGGTTGCTCAACGGCAATTGGTGGTGGAGGGCCGCGGTCGCGGCAGCCGCTATAGGGCAACCACCTACGCAGACGTAGCGGCGATTGCTCCGCAGGCGCCCAAGGTTGAGGCGCGCAGTGAAAGTTATGCGCCGATTTACGCCACAGGCGTGGCGCAGGTGTCCGGCGCAGGTGACGTAACCGCGCACGGCGAAAAATACATTCCCATTTCCACCGAAGCCGAAGTCATCAAGCAGGCCATCCGCCAACCCATCCACCAGCGTCAACCGGCAGGCTATAACCGCGCATTTCTCGATGTCTACCGGCCCAATGAAACTTACTATCTGACCGCGCCAACACGGCAGCGGTTATACGAATTGGGGCGTTCCCCCAACGCGCAGCGTCCGGCAGGCACGTATGCGCGGCAAATTTACAATCGCTTGTTGATCGACCTGTCGTGGAACTCAAGCCGGCTGGAGGGCAACACCTATTCGTTGCTCGAAACCGAACGGCTGCTCGATCTGGGCGAAAGCGCCGATGGCAAAGACGCGCGCGAAGCGCAGATGATACTGAATCACAAGGCCGCAATTGAATTGCTGGTCGAACAGGCGAACGACGTTAATTTTGATCGCTACACCCTTCTTAACCTGCATGCGCTGTTGTCGGACAACTTGCTCGACCCCAAGGCGAGCGGGCGCGTGCGCGAGATTGCCGTGGGTATTGATGGCACGGTGTTTCATCCGCTCGAAGTGCCGCAGTTGATCGACGAATGCTTTCAGCAGATTCTTGACACTGCCGCGGCAATCACCGATCCATTCGAGCAAGCATTTTTTGCGATGGTGCAACTGCCTTACCTGCAACCATTCGAGGATGTCAACAAGCGTGTGTCGCGCCTTGCGGCCAACTTGCCGTTCATTCGCGGCAACCTGTGTCCGTTGTCCTTTGTGGACGTGCCCGGGCGCGCCTACATCGACGGCATACTGGGGGTGTACGAATTGAATCGCGTTGAATTGCTGCGCGATGTATTTGTGTGGGCCTATGAGCGCTCGTGCGCGCGCTACTCGGCGGTTGCCCGCTCTCTGGGAGAGCCTGATCCATTTCGGATGCGTTACCGCGCCTTGATCGCGCAAGCCGTCGGCGAAATCGTCGTCGGCGCCATGGACCAAAAAGCCGCGATCGCAACCATCAAGCAGCGCGCCACACAAGGTGTGCCCAAAGACGACCAGGCGCGCTTTGCCGAGGTGGTGGAAACCGAATTGATGAGCCTGCACGAAGGCAATATCGCGCGCTATCGCGTGCGGCTATCGCAGTATCAAAAGTGGCGGGAGACCTGGCGATAACGTAAAGTGGGACTGCGGCAAACTCCCTAATTTATAACGCCGATGCCCTTCGCCGTCCTGACCGAGAAAATGGATTTGCCCGCCACTATGCACTATGCCTGGCTGCTCGAAGTCGAAAACCTCCATGTGCAGTTCAACACCTCGCGCGGCGTGGTGCGCGCGGTGGAGGGCATCTCGTACAAAGTCAAAGCCGGTGATGTGGTGGCGCTGGTGGGTGAGTCGGGTTGCGGCAAGTCGGTGTCTTCACTTGCGATCATGCGGCTCTTGGCGCAGTCGGGGCGCGTGACGCAGGGGCGCGTTTTGTTCGAGGGCCGTGATCTGCTGACGATTAGTGCGGATGAGATGCGCGCGATCCGCGGGCGCGACATCGCGATGATTTTTCAGGACCCGATGACGTCGCTGAACCCGGTGCTCACGGTGGGTTACCAGATCGCGGAGCCGCTGCTGCAGCATCTGAAGTTGACTCCCGATGCCGCGCGCGCGCGTTCGCTGGAACTGCTGAAACTCGTGGGCATTCCCGATGCCGAATCGCGCCTCGATCAGTATCCGCATCAATTCTCCGGCGGCATGCGCCAGCGCGTGGTGATCGCGATCGCGCTCTCCTGCAACCCCAAACTCATCATCGCCGACGAGCCCACCACCGCGCTGGATGTGACGATACAGGCGCAAATACTCGAACTGATGAAACGCCTGTCGCGCGAGCTGAACATCGCGCTGGTGGTGATTACGCACAACCTCGGCATCGTCGCGCGCTACGCCGACCGCGTGAATGTGATGTACGCGGCGCGCATGGCCGAACAGGGAAACGCGGCGGAGGTGTTCGCCAAACCGCTGCACCCCTACACCGCCGGGTTGCTGCGTTCGGTGCCGCGGCTCGATCAGCCGCGCGGATTAAAACTCGAAACCATCGACGGCGCGCCGCCGGATTTGCTCGCGCCGCCGCCGGGGTGCCGCTTTGCCCCGCGTTGTCTTGCGCGTCAGGCGGCGTGTGAACAAGGTTTGCCTGAAATGGTGGCGGTGGCGGCGGACCGTCACACCGCCTGTTTGCGTTCGCAAGAGCTAGACCGACTCGGCCCAACGGCACTCGGTTTGCAAGCCGCCGCAGAAAGCAGCGCGCTGGTGAAATCCGTGGATCGCGCTACGCCGCTGCTTGCCGTGCGCGAACTCAAAACCTACTTCGATGTATCGACAGGACTAAAAACGTTTGGCGGCAAGCACGCCGAAGTGCGCGCGGTCGATGATCTTTCATTCGAGGTGTTCAAGGGCGAAACCGTCGGGCTGGTGGGCGAATCGGGTTGCGGCAAAACCACGGTGGGGCGCACCTTGCTGCGGCTGGAGAAATCCACCGCCGGCGCCATCACGTTTGCAGGCGCGGATGTCACACACGCGCAAGGCGACGCGTTGAAAAACTACCGCCGTAAAATGCAGGTGATTTTTCAGGATCCGTTCAGCTCGTTGAACCCGCGCATGACCATTGGCGAGGGCATCGCCGAGCCGTTGCTGGTGTATAAACTTCAGCCCAACAAAATTGCGGCGCGCGCCAAGGTCAGCGAGCTGCTGCAACAGGTAGGCCTGTTCGATTACATGGCGAGCCGCTACCCGCATGAGTTGTCCGGCGGGCAGCGTCAGCGCGTAGGCATCGCGCGCGCGCTGGCGATGGAGCCGGAATTTATTGTGTGCGACGAGCCGGTGTCGGCACTCGATGTGTCGATACAGGCGCAGATCATCAACTTGCTGGAAGACTTGCAGAAGAAACTCGGTCTCACGTACTTATTCATCGCGCACGATCTGGCGGTGGTGCGGCATATTTCGGATCGCGTGATCGTGATGTATTTGGGCCGCGTGATGGAAATCGCCGATCGCGATGCGCTTTACGCCGACCCGCTGCACCCGTATACGCAGGCGCTGCTTGAAGCCGTGCCGGTGCCTGATCCCGTGATCGAGGCCAAACGCGCGCATCGCGTGTTGGGCGGCGAAGTGCCGAGCCCGCTTGCGCCGCCGGCGGGGTGTGTGTTCCACACGCGCTGCCCGCGCGCGGACGCGGCGTGTAAGATGCAGCGGTCGCCATTGCGCGAGGTTCAGCCAGGCCATTTCGCGGCCTGTATAAAAATTTGAATCCAGCAGGGCGGCGTCCAAGTCGGAGGAGCGATATTGCATAAGTATTTGTTTATATTATATTTTTTTATAGCGGCTGCTGCCAACGCACAAACGCTGCCGCAATCCGGCGGCGTGCTGAAATTCGCGGTGGTGGGCGAGCCGACCAACTATGATTGCCACGCGCAATCGTCTTTTAGTTTCATCCACGCGGTGCGTCCGCATTACTCGACGTTATTGGCCATCGACGCCGCAAAATATCCGGCGGTCAAGGGCGATCTCGCGGCATCGTGGTCGATATCCGAAGATCGGCTCATCTACACCTTCAAACTCAAACCGGGCGTGCGCTTTCACGATGGCGCCGCGCTGACGGCGGAAGACGTGCGCGCCAGCTACGAGCGCATCCGACGCCCGCCGCCGGACGTGACCTCGGTGCGCGCGGAACGTTATGCCGACATCGCATCGATCGATGCGCCCGACTCGCACACCGTGGTGTTCAAGCTCGCGCGGCCCAACAACGCCATGCTGCTCAACTTTGCCAGTCCGTTTGATTGCATCTACCGCGCCGCCAAACTGCGCGAAGATGCAAAGTTTCCCGAGCGCAACGTGCTGGGCAGCGGGCCGTTTGTGTTCGACGCCCACTCCCCCGGCGTGCAGTGGAGCGGCAAGCGCTACGCGAACTACCACGACAAAGGCAAACCCTATCTCGACGCTTATGCCGCGATGTTCATGCCGCGGGAGCGCATGGGTGCGGCATTGGCGGCAGGCGACATACACGGCGAGTTTCGCGGGCTTGCGCCGGCGGACCTTGATCGCGCGACACGTGCCCTCGGCGCTCGCGCCGTGGTGCAGGAATCACCGTGGGCGTGTGCAATGGTGCTGACATTTTATACCCAAAGGAAACCGTTCGACCGGGGCCGCGTGCGCCGTGCGCTGTCGCTGGCGATAGACCGCTGGGGCGGCGCGCCTGAGTTGTCGAAAGTGTCGATGGTGCGGCAGGTCGGCGGGCTGTCGCGGCCCGGTTCGGCGATGGCGCTGTCTGAGCAGGAACTCATCGCGCAACCCGGCTTTGGCAAAGACATCGAAGCCGCGCGCGCGCAGGCGCGCAAGCAGTTGCAGGAGGCGGATGCAAGCGGTCTGAATTTCACGCTGACCAACCGCCTGTCCGACACCTTGTACGGCCCCGTCGGTGATTTTCTGGTGGAACAATGGCGGCAGATCGGCGTGACCGTGCGCCACGAGCGCCTTGAACCGCGCGCGTTTCTGACGTCCCTGCATCGTGAGCCGCCGGTTTTTGACGCCGCGCTGGATTTCGCCTGTGACCACGCCGACGAACCCAATCTGCAATTCGCGCGTTATCTGTCGCACGACCGCACTGCGACGAGCATGAGCCGCCATACCGACCGCACGCTCGACAGCCTGTTCGACCGCCAGTCAGGCGAAGCGGATATGCGTAAACGCCGCGAACTGGTGCGCGAATTCGAGCGCCGTGCGCTGCGTCTCGCTTACAGTGTGCCGGTGCTGTGGTGGCACCGCGCCGTGGTGATGGATCGCAACGTGCGCGGCTGGCAGATTACGCCGAGTCATTACCTTGGCCAGGATTTGGCCGAGGTGTGGCTGGCGAAATAAAAAGGGTAACTAAATCTTGCCGATGCTTTTGACCGCTACCGCCATGCGCTGATGGTCGGCATCAAAAAACTTTCGAAATTCCGGGCCGTCGCGGTAATCGGGCACCACTTGCAGATTCTCCAGCGCCTTTTTGAATTGCGGGTCGGAAGTGGCGCGGCGCGCGAGATCACGCACTTTGGTCATGGTGGCTTCGGGCACTGCCGCCGAGGTAAAAAGGCCCACCCACAGATAGGCCTCGATATCGAGGCCCTGCGATTTGAACGTCGGCACAGCGGGCAGCGCCGGATGCACTTTGTCGCCCCAGCTTGCCAGCAGCCGCAGCTTGCCCGAGGCGCCGTGCGGCGCCATGGTCGCGGGGGCGCCGGCGGTCATTTGCGAGTGACCGCCCAGCGCCTGTGTAATCGCTGGCCCGCCGCCGGTGGTCGGCAGATGGCGCATGGTGGTTTTGGTGGCGTTGAGAAATAATATCTGCGGCGTGTGCGTGATGCCGAACGCGCCGGAGGTGGAATACACCAGTTCGTTGGGGCGCGACTTCGCCAGCGCGATCAACTCCTTGACGGTTTTGACGGGCAGCGACGGATGCACGCCCAGAATAATCGGATCGGAACTTAACAACGCCACAAAACCAATCTGATTCAGCGCGTAAGGCGATTTCACGCCGTAGAGTTTGTCTTTTTCCAGCGCAAGATGCAGGTTGGCCGTGCTCACCAGCCAGCTATGGCCGTCGGGCGGTTGATTCACCACGTAAGCCGTGCCGGCCGCCGCCACGGCGCCGGGGCGATTGACCACCGGCGCGGGCTGATTGGTGATTTTTTCCAGTATCGTCGAGAGCGGCTGCGCGTGAACCTGATTCATGCCGCCGGGCGGGTTGGGCACGGTGATGTTGATGGCCTTGGTGGGGAAATCCTGCGCTTGTGCATTCAAGGTAGCGAGTACGGCACAGCTGGCGCACGTCGCGGCCAGCAGCGGGTATTTTAGGGACATGGTGAATTTCCTCCAGCGTTACTTGTTGTCCGATGGCCTCTCGGTGTGGCGGATTTGTAATGGGCTTCGCAGTGGGTGTCAACTAAAGCACGGTTTGCGTGATGACTAGTGTGCCGTTAAGCTTCGCGCCTGCGACTGGGCCAGGCACGCGCGGATTGAACGGTGCGGCAAGCTCGTTTGCGTTTCAACGATGTCATGTAAACATTTGTTTTTATTGATTATTTTAACCGGAAGTGAAACATGTTCAACCCTTTCAAAAAACTCGAACTGATCGAAACCGAAGTATTCATGTCGATGCCGGCGAAGTTTCGCAAGAAGCAGCGCACGGCGTGGTCTGATCCGAACCGGCAGAATGCCGAAGTCGAGTGTTTTCTCGAAGGCCCGTCGTTTGATCGCGACGGCAATCTGTGGTTTGTCGATATCCCGTTCGGGCGCATTTTTCGCATCACGCCGAAAAAAGATTGGGAACTGGTCACGCAATACGACGGCTGGCCGAATGGTCTGAAAATCCACAAGGACGGCAGCATCTGGATTTGTGATTACAAAGAAGGGCTGCTCAAGCTCGACCCGAAAACCGGCAAGCTCGAAACCATTTTGCGCACCGCGTTCAGCGAAGGCTTCAAGGGGCTGAACGATTTGCACTTTGCCGCCAACGGCGATTTGTATTTCACCGATCAGGGGCAGACCGGCATCAACGACCCCAGCGGGCGTGTGTTTCGCTTCTCGACGGCGGGGCGGCTGGATCGCCTGTGCGACAACGTGCCCAGCCCCAACGGCATCACGCTGACATCCACCGATAAACATTGCTACGTCGGCGTCACGCGCTCGCAGCAGGTGTGGCGTTTGCCGATCATGGCTGACGGCAACGTGTCTAAAACCGGCGTCGCGATACAACTGTCGGGCGGCGTCGGCGGCCCCGACGGTATTGAAATGGATTCCGAGAACGGCTTGCTGGTGTGCCAGCTTGGCGTCGGCATCTGGCGTTTTGATTCCAACATGCTGCCCACGCATTTAATTCATTCGCCCGATCACAAGCATCACCATCTGGCGAATATCGCCGCCGGTGGGCCTGATCTGAAAACTTTGTACATCACTGAATCGCTGTCGGGCGATGTTTTGATGGCGAAGCTGCCGGTGGCGGGGAAGAAACTGTTCTCGCATCAGTAGAGTAACTCCTTCCCCCGCCTGCGGGAGAAGGTTGGGATGGGGGCGCGCGGATGCACCATAGCTGCCCCCTCCCCAACCCTCCCCCGCGCAAACAACGCGCAAGGGAGGGAGCAATGTCGTGGCAACTTCTCCCATTTCCCCCATCCGCACCGGTTTCCGCAACGGCGTGCGCGAAGCCTTCGGCCCTTCCGCCGCGGTGATGACGGCAGGCTTCATCGGCTTTGGCGCGCTGGCGAGTGATTCCGGCATGCCGTTCTGGATTGCGGCGCTGGCCACCGCATTGATGTGGGCGTTGCCCGGCCAAATCATTCTGGCGGAAATGGTCGCGGCGAAAGCCGGTGTGATCGCGATTGTGCTGGCGGTGTGGGTGAGCGCCGCGCGCTTTTTGCCCACCGGCATGTCGATGATGCCGTTGATGCGTATGCAAGGCCGCGAAACGCTGAAAAAACTGTTCTTCGCCCAGTTCGTGGCGAGCACCAGTTGGGTACTGTCGATGCGCCACTTTCCGCACATGCCCGAAGCCGAGCGCGCGCCGTGGCTGGCGGGTTTTGGCATGGTATGCACCACGCAGGGCGTCTTGCTGTGCGGCCTGGGCTATCTGCTGTCGGGCGCGGTGCCGGCCGAGATCAACGCGGGGCTGGTGTATGTGACGCCGATTTACTTTACCTTGCTGATGTTCGGCGACATCCGTTCGCGCGCGATTGCCGTGGCGGTGACTTGCGGCGCGATCACCGTGCCGCTGGCGCATCTCATCACGCCGCATTGGAGCCTGTTGGGCGGCGGGGCGGCGGGCGGCACACTGGCGTATTTCATCCTGCGCGCGCGGCGCGCGAAACGAAGCGAGGCGCGCTGATGGAATTGCTTGTGCTCACGCTGTTGTGCGGGCTGGCCACCTACTTCTGGCGCGCCATGGCCGTGCTGCTGTCCGGCAGACTCACGCTCGACAGCGAATTGTTTCGCTGGATCGAGTGCGTGGCGTATGCCATGGTGGCGGGGCTGATGGTGCGCATTGTGCTGTTGCCTTCCGGCGTGCTGGCATCGTCGCCGATGGTGGATCGCGTTGCCGGCTGTTTGATCGCGCTGGCGGCTTACCGGCTGTTCAAGCGCAATCTGCTGGCGGGCATGGGCGCAGGCGTCGGCTTTTTCGTGGCCGCCGCATATTTGCGGGTTTGGCTGTCATGAGCGGCCGCATTACCGTGGCGCGCGACGGCGTGATCGCCACGGTGGCGATCGACAACGCGGACAAGCTCAACGCACTGACCGTGGTCATGTGGCAAGACCTCGCGCGCAAGATGCACGCATTATCAAAGGACGACGCGTTGCGTTGCATCGTACTGCGCGGCGCAGGCGATAAAGCGTTTGCCGCCGGCGCCGACATCGCGGAATTCGCCACCGTGCGCCACACCCGCGAGCAAGGGATTGTGTATCACCGCGAGCATGTCTACGGCGCGCTGCAAGCGGTGGCCGAATGCCGGCATCCGGTGGTGGCGATGATTCACGGTCCGTGTGTCGGCGGCGGGTTGGAGCTGGCGTGCCAGTGCGATCTGCGACTCAGCGGTGAATCGGGGCGCTTCGGCGTGCCGATCAACCGGCTGGGGTTTTCGATAGCCTACGATGAACTCGCGGCAGTACTGCCGGTGGTGGGTCGCGCGGCGGCACTGGAGATTTTGCTCGAAGGCCGCGTGTGGGATGCGCGCGAAGCGTTTGCCAAAGGGTTGCTCACGCGCGTCGTGCCGGATGAAAAACTCGCGGATGAAACGCGTGCAACCGTGGAACGCATCTGCGCGGGCGCGCCGCTGGTGGCGCGCTGGCATAAACAATTCATCCGCCGCTTGACGCCGCATGCCGAGCCGCTCACCGCAAAAGAAATCGACGACAGCTTTGATTACTTCGAGAGCGAGGATTTTCGGCTGGGCCACGCAGCGTTCATGCATAAGAAAAAGCCGCGATTTACCGGCCGTTAGGCTAGAGAACCTTCTGCAACTATTTGTTTTTATTGTTATTTTTCTATGTAGTATACTTGCGCCCGCATCACGCGGCTTGGCCCGCGCCCTATGATGAGTTCACGCCCGGAGGAGATGTCATGAAATTCCAATCAACCCTCGTGCTTGCGGTTTTAAGTGCCATCGCGATGCACGCACCCGCGCAAGAGTGGCCCGCCAAAGCGATCACCCTGGTGGTGCCTTTCCCCGCAGGCGGCGGCACCGATGCGTTTGCGCGTCCGTTGTCGGCGATATTGTCCAAGCAACTCGGCAGGCAGATCGTCAACGATAACCGCGGCGGCGCGGGCGGCAACCTCGGCGCGGGCATCGCGGCGCGTGCGTCGAAAGACGGCTACACCTATTTCATGGGCGCGGTGCATCATGCCATTGCACCGAGCGTGTATAAAAAGCTCGACTACAGTCTGGAAAAAGATTTCACGCCGCTCGCGGTGGTGGCGGTGGTGCCGCAGGTGATCGTGGTCAGCCCCAAGCGCGTCAAGGAGACCGATCTGGCAGCGTTTATTGCACTTGCCAAAAAGAGCGCTGGCAAATTGAATTATGCATCGGCGGGCAGCGGCACTTCGCATCACTTGGCGGGCGAGTTATTCAAAATCGCCGCCGGCGTTGATATCGCGCATGTTCCCCACAAAGGCGCGGGGCCTGCGTTGCAGGATTTACTGAGCGGACAACAGGTCGATGTGATGTTCGACGGATTAGGATCATCGGCGGCGCACATTCGTTCCGGACTCATCATGCCGCTGGCCGTGGCCGCGAAAACGCGCACGACTGCGTTTCCGTATGTGCCGACCACCGCCGAAGCCGGGTTGAAAGGTTATGAAGTCTCGACGTGGTATGCGCTGTGGGGGGTTGCCGGTTCGCCGCCGCCTATCAATGACCGCATGGTTAGCGAGACCGCCAAGGCGCTGGCCTCCGCGGAATTAAAACCGCTGTGGGCTGCGCAAGGCGCAACGCTGGGGCCGGCGAATTCGAAAGACATGGCTGCCTTCGTCAGCGTGGAAATCGCCAAGTGGGCCAAGGTCGCGAAGAGCGCCAATATACAAGTGGATTAGGAAAGCAGAATGTCAGGCCCGTTATCACACATCAAAGTACTCGACCTCTCACGCGTGCTCGCCGGCCCGTGGACCGCACAAAATCTCGCCGACCTCGGCGCCGAAGTCATCAAGGTGGAGCGTCCCGGCAAGGGCGACGACTCACGCGCCTATGCGCCGCCGTTCCTCAAAGACGAGCAGGGCAATGAAACCAAAGAGTCCGCGTATTTTTGCGCCGCCAACCGCGGCAAAAAATCCATCACCGTCAACTTGAGCAAGCCCGAAGGCCAGCAACTGGTGCGCGAGCTGGCGACACGCTGCGATGTGCTGGTGGAAAACTACAAAGTCGGCGACCTCACGCGCTATGGCTTGGGCTACGAGGATTTGAAAAAACTCAACCCCGGTTTGATTTATTGCTCAGTCACCGGCTTCGGTCAGACCGGCCCGTACAAAGACCGCCCCGGCTACGACTTCATGGCGCAGGGCATGGGCGGCTTGATGAGCATCACCGGCGAAGCGGATGGTTTGCCGGGCGCGGGCCCGCAGCGCGTGGGCATCCCCATCATCGACATGACCACCGGCATGTACGCAACGATTGCGATTTGCGCGGCACTCGCGCATCGCGCCGTGAGCGGCAAGGGGCAGTGGATCGACGTGGCGCTGCTCGACACCACCGTGGCTTTCCTCGCCAATCAGGCGATGAATTATTTCGCCACCGGAGAATCCCCCAAGCGCATCGGCAATGCGCATCCGAATATCGTGCCGTATCAAACCTTCAAAACGCAGGATGGCGCGGTTATACTCGCCTGCGGCAACGACAATCTGTTCAACAAGTTTTGTGACGCGGCAGGCTGCACGGATTTATTGAAAAACCCGATCTTCGCCACCAACAGCGACCGCGTCAAAAACCGTGTTGAAGTCACGCGCGTGTTGAACGAGATATTTGAAAAGCGCACCACGGCGGATTGGGTTAAGTTATTGGATGACGCGGGTGTGGCCAACGGCCCCATCAACACCATCGCGGAAGTGTTCAAAGAGCCGCAAGTCATCGCGCGCGGTCTCAAGTTTGAATTACCGCACGCGGTGGCGGGCAAAGTGCCGCTGGTGGCAAGCCCCATGCGGTTTTCCGAAACGCCGATCAAACACGAAATCCCGCCGCCCGCGGTGGGGCAGCATACGGATGAGATTTTGCGTGGCGTGCTGAAGAAGAGTGACGCGGAGGTAGCGGGGCTGCGTAGCGGCGGGATTGTGTAGCCCGCGCGACGCTAATCAGATGAGTACCCCGACTCTCGCTGGTGGCGTATGGCGTGGACGACGATACGGCCTTCCAATGGAAAATATTCGTAGATGGCGATGTACCCCGTAGCTCCCTTGGAAATTACCAGTTCGCGCAATGCGGAACGCGGAGATGCTCGCCGTCCGATGTTGGGGTGCGCATCCAGGATCGAAACCGCCGACCGGATGGCATCGACATGCTCCAGCCCGGCGGTCGGATTGCGTTTGGCATTGAACTCAAAAACCTTTTCGAGATCGGCCAGCGCGCCGTCCAAAAAGTTAATCACGGCAATTTGCGTGCCTTGGGTCTTGCCGCTGGCTTGCCTTGCACACGCTTGCGCAGGTAATCGAAAACTTCATCGGCGGGTATGGCTTTGCCTGACTTCCGGAATTCAGCCGCGCGTTCTTCGGCTTGGGCAAGAAATGCGGCGCGCGTTTCTTCCGCCGCCAAACGATCTTCAATGGCCGTGATCATGAAGGCATGTGCCGTCGTGTCATGCACGTGCGCCAGTTTTTCGACGCGTCGCTTGGTCTTTTCGGGAATTCTCAGTGAAACGGCCATATTCAATTCTTGTATTACAAATGAGATACTTCCATGTTAATTGCAGCTTGCGTCAGCGTCAAGGTGCCGGCGCGGAGGTCTTGCTTTCGGCGGTTTGGCGGCGTTTGCGCCGAAGGTCATCACACACGTTGCTCGATAGTATCGACGGATTGTATTAGAGTCCCGTCTCAATTCGTTTAAGAAGGATCGAGTATGCGACTCGGCGTATTGTTGCCCCACCGGGGCGTGATTATTCAGTCGGCACGGCGTCCGCCGGTGGAAGACTGCTGGACTATCGCGCGCCTGTGCGATGACGCGGATATGGATGTGTGGGTCGGCGACAGCGTGGTGGCGAAACCGCGTCTGGAGCCGTTGACGACACTCGCCTATGTGGCGGCGATGACGAAACGCGCGCGCCTCGGCACCGCGATTTTGCTGCCCGCGTTGCGCCAGGCGACGGTGCTCGCGCATCAACTTGCCAATATCGATCAGATCTCACAAGGGCGGCTGGTGCTGGGACTCGGCGTGGGCTGGGGCTTGCCCGCGATTGCGCGCGAGTGGGAGGCGTGCGGGCAAAACCACAAGCGCCGCGCGCGCGATCTCGAAGAACACATGAAAGTGTGGCGCATGCTGTGGAGCGGCAAGCCGGTGTCGTACGAAGGCAACGGTTTCAAGCTCACCGAACACACCATCGGCCCGTTGCCGTGGAACGAGGCGGGTCCGCCGCTGTTGGTCACTGCGGGCAATCGCGGCGAGATTATTCCCGCGCAGATTGAGCGTGTCGGTAAGTTTGGCGATGGCGTGATTACCACTTACGTCACTGAAGACGATATCCGTCAGTTGCGCGTGGTGTGTGCTGAGGCTATGGCGAAACATGGTAGACCGCGTGCGGATTTCCCGACGTGTGTCTACACCACGATACGCATGGAAAACGATGTCGCCAGGGCCGAATCGCTGACTAATGCGTTTCTCGAAAAGTACTACGGCGGCGGCGTGAATTTTCGTGGCATGATGGGCTTGGGGCCAGCCTCGGCGGTTGTCGATGTGCTGAAACGTTACGAGGCGGCGGGGGTTTCCGACCTGTGCATCCGCTTGGTAGGCGAAGACCAGGTGGCGCAGTTGGAGCAGTTCATCGTGCAGGTGTTGCCGGCGATGCGCAAAACATAGGACGAGTAATATGTTTAAAAACAAATATTTGTGCATTATGCTCGGTGTAATGCTGAGTGGCGGTGCGCTGGCCCAAACCTACCCCACCAAGCCCATCCGCTTGATCGTGGCCTTCGCCCCCGGCGGCGCCACCGATACGTTTGCGCGCATCACCGCTGCCGAAATCAGCCGTAGCCTCGGCCAGCAAGTGATCGTTGAAAACCGCCCCGGCGCCGGCACCACCATCGCGGCGGAGTTCGTGGCCAAGTCAGCCGCTGATGGCTACACGCTGCTGCTCACAGACCTGTCGACGCACGCCATCATGCCGTCGCTCTACACTAAACTGGCGTTCAACCATGCGCGCGATCTCATCGCCGTGGCGCCGGTGTCGGTGTCGCCCATGATCATGGCGGCGCACCCGTCGCTGGGCGTGAAAAACGCCAAAGAGCTGATCGCGCTGGCGAAGAAAAATCCCGGCATCACCTGCGGTAATTCCGGCGCGGGCACGGTGACGCATCTGGCCGCCGAAAAATTCCGCACCCGCGCGGGCATCGATCTCACCTCGATCAACTATAAGGGCGGCACCACCTCCACCGTGTCGTTGATGACCGGCGAGTTGTCGCTGATCGTCAACACCATACCCGCCGTGCTGGAACACGTGAAAAGCAAAAAGCTCGTCGCCATCGGCCTCACCGCCGACAAACGTGCGACGGCATTGCCGGATATTCCCGCGCTCGGCGAAACGGTGAAAGGCGTGGATGCCGCCGTGATCGCCGGCGTGCTGGCGCCGGCGAACGTGCCGCGCGCGATCATCGAGCGGCTCAACGCCGAGTTCGCCAAGGCGGTGGATGCACCCAAGGCAAAAGAAATTTTTCTCGTTAATGCCGCCGAGGCGATGAAGCAGACGCCGGAAGTGATGCAGCGCTCGATAGAGCAGGATGTGAAGACCTGGGCGGAGGTGGTGAAGGTTACGGGTGTGAAGTTGAATTGAAGAACTTTTTTGCCACAGATTTGCACGGTTGAACCCAAGTGAATTGCATCTCCTACTCCCGCAAAGTTTTCATCCCGCTCACGCTACTGTGCCGCGACGTGTGCAGCTATTGCACTTTCGCCCACGCGCCGCAGCCGGGTAAGCGCGCTTATCTGACGGCAGATGAAGTGCTGGCCATCGCGAAGGCTGGCCAAGTGGCCGGCTGCACCGAAGCGCTGTTTACCCTCGGCGACAAACCGGAGTTGCGTTACAAAGCGGCGCGCGAAGAACTTGCGGCACTCGGCTACGCCACCACCATCGACTACCTGCACGCGATGTGCGCGCGGGTTTTGAAAGAAACATCGCTGCTGCCGCATGTGAACCCCGGCGTGATGACGCGGGACGAAATGGTGCGCCTGCGTGAAGTCAGCGCGTCGCAGGGGCTGATGCTGGAAAGCACATCCGAACGCCTGTGCGAAAAAGGCGGGCCGCATTTTGGTTCGCCGGATAAGCATCCGGCGGTGCGGCTGGAAGTGTTGCGGCTGGCGGGTGAACTTAAAATACCGTTTACCACCGGCATCCTTATCGGCATCGGCGAGACACGCGACGAGCGCATCGATGCACTGAATGCGATTCGTGATTTGCATCGGCAGTACGGCCACATACAAGAAGTGATTATCCAGAACTTTCGCGCCAAGCCCGATACGCGCATGGCGGATGCGCCGCACGCGCCGCATGAAGAACTGCTGTGGACCATCGTCGCCGCGCGGCAGATCCTCGGCGCGGAAATGAACATTCAAGCGCCGCCGAACTTGAGCGCCGGAAATTGCGGTGAGTTGATCGATGCAGGCATCAACGATTGGGGTGGTGTGTCGCCGGTGACGCCCGATCATGTGAACCCCGAAGCGCCGTGGCCCGATGTCGAAGCGCTGCGAGAAGTCACCGCGTCGCGCGGCAAGGAACTGGTGGCGCGGCTGCCGAGTTATCCGGCGTATGTGCAAGACGCCGCGATGTGGCACGAAAAAACAATCGCTACTGCAGTGATTCGCGCGAGTGATTCGGAGGGTTTTGCGCGTGCGGATAGTTGGTCGCCGGGCCTGGTGTTGCCGTTAAAGGAGTTCCACAGATCTAAAAAATACCCAATAAAAACAATAGGTTACGATGCGTCATCCGAGGTGGGTATCGAGCGTCTCTTCGCCGCACGCGGGGAAGAATTGCAGGACATCTGCGCTGCCGCAGACGACTTACGCCGCCAAACAGTAGGCGACACCGTGCGCTACGTGGTGAACCGCAACATCAACTACACCAATATCTGCGCGTATCGATGCACCTTTTGTGCGTTTTCGAAAGGCACGCATAGCAAGTCGCTGCGCGGCGAGCCGTATGATTTATCGCTCGATGAAATCGAGCGGCGCGTGAGTGAAGCGTGGTCGCGGGGTGCTACCGAAGTATGCATGCAGGGCGGCATACATCCGGGCTACACCGGCGACACCTATCTCAATATTCTGCGCGCCGTGAAGCGCGCCGCGCCCGGCATCCACGTGCATGCGTTTACACCGCTGGAAGTCACCCACGGCGCGCAAACCCTCGGCTTGCCGGTGCGCGAGTTTTTGTCGCGGCTGATCGATGCGGGTTTGAACAGCCTGCCCGGAACCGCCGCCGAAATTCTGGATGATGAAGTTCGGCAAGTGATCTGCCCGGATAAAGTGAATACCGATGAATGGCTGACCGTGATGCAAACCGCGCACGAGTTGGGCTTGCGTTCTACCGCGACGATTATGTTCGGCCACGTGGAACAGCCGCGTCACTGGGCGCGGCACTTGCTGCGCATCCGTGCGCTGCAGGAGAAAACCGGCGGCTTCACGGAATTTATTCCGCTGCCGTTTGTGCATATGGGCGCGCCGGTGTATCAGCAGGGCCACGCCCGCAAGGGACCCACCTCGCGCGAAGCGATTTTGATGCATGCGGTGGCGCGGCTGGTGCTGCATCCGGTGATAAAAAACATCCAGGTATCGTGGGTGAAACTGGGCGAGGATGGTGTCGCGGGGTGCTTGGCGGCGGGGGTCAATGATCTCGGCGGCACGCTGATGAACGAAAGCATTTCGCGCGCGGCGGGCACGCAGCATGGGCAGGAAATGGAGCCCGCGCGCATGGAGGCGATGATCCGCGCGGCGGGGCGCGTGCCGCAGCAGCGCACTACGCTGTATGGCGAGGCGGCGGCGGAGCGGTATAACGCCGCCTGTTTGGCCGCACCTTTGGCGGCACCGATATTTCAAAAGGCAGCAGCATGAGAATCGCAGTACTGGGTGGCACGGGAAAAGAAGGCAGCGGGCTGGCGTACCGCTGGGCGCTGGCGGGGCACGAAGTCGTGATCGGCTCGCGTGACGCCACGAAGGCTGCGGCGGGCGCTGTCGAGCTGAATCAGTTGCTCGGCGGCAAAGCGGTGGTGCGGGGCGCTTCCAACCCCGAAGCCGCGCAGGCCGACGTGGTGGTGCTCACCGTGCCCTACGCGGCGCAACTGGCCACGGCGCAAAGCGTGGCGGCGCAACTGAACGGCAAAATCCTCGTGGATGTCACCGTGCCGCTGATGCCGCCGAAGGTGGATCGCGTGCAATTGCCCAACGGTGAATCGGCGGTGTTGGCGTTGCAGCGCACACTCGGCGCGGCGGTGAAGGTGGTGTCGGCGTTTCAGAATGTTTCCGCCACGCACTTGAAAGACCCCGCGCATGAGGTTGATTGCGATGTGCTGGTGTGCGGCGATGATGCGGATGCGCGCGAGGTGGTGATAGGGCTTGCGCACGACGCAGGCCTGCGCGCATGGCACGCGGGCGTGCTGGCGAATTCCATCGCGTCCGAAGCACTGACCTCGGTGTTGATCGCAATCAACAAGCGTTACAAGGTTGCGGGGTCGGGCCTTCGTATTACCGGGATTACTGGTGTGGTGCGTGACTGACGTCAACTTCGCCGGGGGCAGCCCGGCGGCTGGTCACTTTCTTTTGTACGGCCAAAAGAAAGTAACCAAAGAAAACGCCGCCCCCGGTTCGCCGGGCCTGTGGCCTCCCCTGAGCTGCTCGCCACGCCGGGCGGCTGCGGAACTCGCCCTCGCAAAAAACACGCGAGGACTCAGACAGTCCTCGCCGACTTCCCCCGGCGTGGCTGCGCTGCTCGGCGGCTCTCAGGGGGTTGGCGGGTTGGATATGCCGTGGAGCGGAGATTTTTTTTGACTCGGTCGTTAACCCTAACTGCCCTGCCTGGCATTCCAGAGGTCGAACGCGACGCACCACTGGGTGACTTGTTGATGGCTGCTACCCAACGCGCGAGCCTATCCCTACAACCCGGCGACATCTTCGTCCTTGCACAGAAAATAGTCTCCAAAGCCGAAGGCCGGGCCGTGACTCTCGCCAGTGTTACGCCCTCCACACGCGCACAACAAATCGCCAACGAAGCCCACAAAGACCCGCGCATCGTCGAATTGATGCTGCGCGAATCGAACCAAGTGTTGCGCGTGAAGCCGGGCATCATCATTACCGAACACAGGCTGGGTTTTATCATGGCGAACGCGGGCATCGATCAATCCAATCTACCGGGCGGCGACGAAGCGGTGTTGTTGCTGCCGGTGAACCCCGACGCCTCCGCACGACAATTGCGCGCCGAAATCAGCGAACGCACGGGCACTGATGTGGGCGTGCTCATCATCGACAGCTTCGGCCGCGCGTGGCGTCACGGCGTTACCGGCACGGCAATCGGGGTTGCAGGCTTGCCGGCGCTGGTTGATTTGCGCGGCGGTAAAGACCGCGAGGGGCGCGTGCTGAAAGTGACGCAGGTGGCGGCGGCCGATGAACTGGCGGCGGCGGCTTCACTGGTGATGGGGCAGGCCGACGACGGCACGCCCGCCGTGCTGGTGCGCGGTTTTCACTATGCGCGGCGCGAGAGTTCGGTGCGGGAACTGCTGCGTCCCGAGGCGGAGGACTTGTTCCGATGATCGTCGCGCTCGCGGGGGGCGTGGGTGGCGCGCGCCTTGCCGTGGGGCTGGCAGCGGTGCTGCCGCCGGGCGAACTTGCGATCGTGGTGAATACCGGCGACGACTTTGATCATCTGGGTTTCAGAATTTGCCCCGATCTGGATACGGTGATGTACACGCTGGCCGGCGAAAATAATCCCCAGCTGGGCTGGGGTCGCGCGGGTGAGACCTGGCATTTCATGCGCGAAATAAAACACCTCGGCGGCGAAGACTGGTTTCAATTGGGCGACCGCGATCTGGCGCTGCATGTGTTGCGCCGCGAGGCATTGCGCCGTGGCGTGTTGCTGTCGCGCGTTACTCGTGAACTGGCCGCACGCTTCGGCGTCAAACACGCGTTGTTGCCGATGAGCGAAACGCCGGTGCGCACCGTCGTCAAAACATCTACCGGCGAACTGGCATTTCAGGATTACTTCGTGCGCCGGCGCTGCACGCCGCGCGTAACCGGTTTTCGTTTTGCGGGAGCACGAGCAGCGCGCGTGCCCGATGCGCTGGCACGCGTGATGCGCGGACGCGTGGATGCGGTGGTGATTTGTCCGTCGAATCCGTTCGTGAGCATCGCGCCCATTTTCAGTGTGCCCGCGATCAAACGCTGGCTGGCATCGCGCACCTTTCCGCTGGTGGCGGTGTCGCCGATCATCGGCGGCGCGGCGGTCAAAGGCCCTGCCGCCAAGATGATGCGCGAGCTGGGCCTGCAACCCACCGCGCTCGCCATCGCGCGGCACTACGGCAACGCGGTGGATCGTTGGGTGATTGATGAGCAGGATGCGACACTCGCCGCTGCCATAGCAAAACTCGGTAAGCGCGTGCTGGTGACGGATACGCTGATGAGCCATCGCAGCAAAAGCACGGCACTGGCGCGGCGTGTAATCCGCTTCACACGCAGCTAGTGCGTATATAAAATAATGAATAAAAACAAATACTTACATATTATTGTGCCGCACCGCGGCGTGAACGCGGGCAAGTCGCGTTTGTCCGCCGTGCTGACCGACGTGGCGCGCTGCAGGTTGAATCGCTGGCTGCTGGCGCGCACTGTCGGTGTCGTGGCGCAGTGGCTGGGGGACGCGGGGCGTTGCGTAGTGGTAAGCCCGTGTGAAGTGACCCTCGCGCTGGCGCGCAAGGCCGGTGCGCACGCGTTGGCCGAGCCGGCAGGCGCCGCGGATTTGAATGCCGCATGCACACATGCCGCCGCACATGCCGCCGCGCGCGGCGCGCAACGCCTGTTGATATTACCGTGCGATCTGCCGTGCCTGGATGTGGCAGCATTGCAGGCGCTGGAGTCCGTACCGGTAACGGACGGCGATGTGGTGATCGCGCCTGACCGGCATCATGAGGGCACCAACGCACTGCTGGTGGATGCGGGCGTGCGCGAGTTTGCGTTTGGCGTAAACAGCTACGCAAAACATCTCGTGCAAGGCAATGCGCGTGGCGTGCGCACGGTTGCCTGCGTGCATGCGGCGCTGGCGTTTGATCTGGATACGGCGGATGATTTCGAGACGTGGTACCGCAGTGACGACGCGCCACACGATTTTTTGGCGACATTGCCGCGCGTCGCGTCACGCAGCGCGGGGACAGTTACCTCGCGCACCAAATAGCAAACAAGGATGAGCATGAAACGTTTGTCAGTCATAAGCCTCGTAGCCGGCGCGCTGTCTACAACGCAGGCGCTAGCGCAAACCACGAATTACCCCAACCGCCCCATACGCATGATCGCGCCATCTTCCGCGGGCGGGCCGGTGGATGTGATCGCGCGCGCGATCAGCATCAGCTTGGGCGACATGCTGGGCCAGCAGATCGTGGTGGATAATCGCGCGGGCGCGGCAGGCTTGATCGGCGCGGAAATCGTGGCGAAATCCGCGCCGGATGGCTACACGCTGTTGATGGGTTTCTCCGGTCCGCTCGCCATCGTGCCGCATCTGGTGAAGTCGGTTCCCTATGATACGAACAAGGATTTCACCCCGATTACCCTGGCCGCATCCGCGCCCTACGTACTGCTGGTTCATCCGAGCCTGCCGGTGAAATCGGTGAAAGATCTGGTTGACTACGCAAAGTCGCAGCCGGGCAAATTAAATTTTGCTTCGGGCGGCACGGGGGTGGGCATCCACATGGCGGGCGAATTGTTCAATGTGGCGGCGGGCGTGAAAATTACCCATGTCCCGTATAAAGGCGCGGGGCCGGGCATGACCGCGCTGCTCGCGGGCGAAGTGAACATGATGTTCAACGGCTTGTCGGCGGCGCTGCCGCAGGTGAAGGCAGGCCGCCTGCGCGCGTTGGCGGTGGGCGGCGACAAGCGTTCGGCGCTGCTGCCCGATTTGCCAACGATTGCCGAGAGCGGCTTGCAATTCAATACCTCGGGCTGGTACGGCCTCCTCGGGCCCGCGGGTTTGTCGCGTGTGCTGGTGAATAAATTACGCAGCGACACCCTGCGTGCGTTGGCTGCGCCGGAAACGAAAGAGAGAATGACCGCACTCGCGGTGGAAACCATAGGCTCCACGCCGGAAGCCTTCGCCGATCTCCTCAAACAGGAATACGCGCAGTGGGGCAAGGTGGTTAAGGCGGCGGGGATTAAGCCGCAGTAAGGGCAACACCCTCGACACAGATTTCGCAAATTTACGCGGATTAAAACCAAACGGTAAATCTGTGTAAATCTGCGAAATCTGTGTCTAAAGTTTTGATTTTCAGGGGACATTATGAAAACGAAAAATATCAAAGTCCCACTGCGCGACGGCGTGATGGGCGCGTACCTCGCCGTGCCGGATGGCCCGCCCAAGGGCGGCATCGTGGCCATCATGGAAATCTGGGGCGTGAACGACACCATGCGCAGGCACGCGCAGGAATTCGCCGAGGCCGGGTTCGTCTGCCTGGTGCCGGATCTGTTCTGGCGCCAGGAGCCGGGCGTGGAGTTGTACGACCGCAATCCCGGGGATATTCAAAAGGCGTT